>NZ_VIDT01000945.1 GCF_006519715.1 Ideonella azotifigens | reverse complement strand
CAGCAGCTTGAACTCAACGCTGGTCAGCGGCAGCACCTGTTCCTGGTCCGCGGCCGTGAGCCTCACCTCGCGCTGCATCAGGTCGATCAGCAGGCCAGGAAAGCGCAGCACCGGCGTGTCCCGCGGGCCGCCCCGGCTGCGGCGCAACAGCGCCCGCACGCGGGCCACCAGTTCACGCGGCTCGAAAGGCTTGGCCAGGTAGTCGTCGGCACCGATCTCCAGGCCCAGCACACGGTCGATCGGCGTGCCGCGCGCGGTCAGCATCAGCAGGCCCAGCGCCGGCCAGCGGCCACGCCACTGGCGGCACAGCTCGTAGCCGTTGGCATCCGGCAGCATCACGTCCAGCAGCACCAGCTCGGGGTGCAGGCGCTCGATGGCGCGCAGGCCGTCGCCACCCGTCAGCACGCTGTGCACCTGCCAACCCTCGCGGCCCAGCAGCTCGCCGACCATGCCGGCCAGTTCGGCATCGTCGTCGACGATCAGGACCAGGGCCTGAGTGCTGGAGGGATTCATGGCGCGACGGGTTGAGCAGAGCTGGCAACCAGTGTAGGGGCCGGGCACGGCGGGCCGGCGAATGTTGCAGCGCTGTCATGAGTCGTCGCGTGGCGTGGCGCAGGCGCGGGCCGCGGCGGCATTCAATGCAGGCCATGAACCCGCTGTCATCGCAACTGCACCTGCCACCCTGGCTGATCGGGCTGCTGACCGGCGGCGTGCTGGGCGCCGCGCTGCTCGAAGGCTTGATCCTGCAATGGCGCGGCCAGCCCTACGACTGGCGCGCCTTCGGCACGACGCTGGGCGACATGGTCGGCCGGCGGCTCGTGGACCTGCTGGGCACCGCCCTCACCGCACCACTGCTGCTGTGGACCCATGCCCACCGGCTGGACACGCTGACGCTGGCCACGCCCTGGCAGTTCGCCGCGCTGTTCCTCGGCCAGGAGCTCGCCTACTACGGCTACCACCGCGCGGCCCACCGCGTGAACTGGTTCTGGGCCACGCACCAGGTGCACCACTCGCCCAACCAGCTGACGCTGGCCACCGCGCTGCGCCTGGGCTGGACCGGCAAGCTGACAGGCACCGTGCTGTTCTTCCTGCCGCTGGTGTGGCTGGGCTTTTCGCCGGTGGCCGTGCTGGCCACGGTCACGCTGAACCTGCTCTACCAGTTCTGGCTGCATGCCACCTGGATCCCCAAGCTGGGCCCGCTGGAGTGGATCTTCAACACGCCCTCGCATCACCGGGTGCACCACGGCTGCAACCCTGAATACCTGGACTGCAACTACGGCGGCGTGCTGATCGTGTTCGACCGATTGTTCGGCAGCTTTGTCGCCGAGCGGGACGAGCTGCCGCCGCGCTACGGCCTGGTGCACCCGGTCACCACCTACAACCCGCTGCGCATTGCGCTGCAAGGCTGGCTGGCGATCGCCCGCGCATTGCGCGCCACCCCCGACTGGCGCGCCAGGCTGCGAGTGGTCTTCGGGCCACCCGCACCGGCCTTGCCGGCCAGCAAGCCCGCGCGCAACCCCGAATGCCTTTGTCCAACCCTTGCCAAATCCCTGTCCCATGGAGTCTCCGATGCCTGAAACGCCCCACCGTCTTCCCGTTCTGAAACTGAGCCTGGCCGTGGGCCTGGCGCTGAGCCTCGCCGCCTGCGGCGGTGGGGGCGGTGACAGCTCATCCGACAGCAGCGGC
>NZ_VIDT01000944.1 GCF_006519715.1 Ideonella azotifigens | reverse complement strand
CACCAGCACGCCGCACAGCGCATTGGCCAGCATGACGGCAGGCGACAGCCGGGTCACCATCGCCAGGTGGCGCGCCCGCAACTCGGCAGCCGCAGGCTCGGGCGAAAACAGCGCCAGCACTTCGCTGCGCGCGTCCTGCCAGGAGCCAAGCATGTGAGAAAGACCGCGCAACTTCGTTCCTAGAAAGGGTGGCCAGGGCGCCCGCCACAGGCGTTGCAAGGGCCCGGACCCACGGTCCGCTGTCCGGAGCCAGCGGCGAAATGTAACCGGACCGGGAACACCCTCTATTCAAAGCATGCCCAATGCGGCGGGGCAATCCCCTGACTGGTACACTGTACTCAGCGGCTTCGAGTCCAGCTCTGATGCCTGCTTGTCGCTTCTGACATCGGTGAATGCCCTCTCGGTGCTCACCCTCCCCCCACGCCGGGCCCCTGGCTGGTGCCCCCTCCCGGCGGCAAATGGGCCGGCGACACGCTCCCCAACTGAGTCTGCATGACCTTTGACACCCTCGGCTTGGCCGAACCGCTTGTGCGTGCCGTGCACGAACAAGGCTACACACAACCCACCCCCATTCAAGCGCAGGCCATTCCCGCCGTCCTCCTGGGCGGTGACCTGCTCGCCGGCGCCCAGACCGGCACCGGCAAGACGGCCGGCTTCACGCTGCCCATGCTGCACCGCCTGGCAGCGCTGGGCACCAAGCGAGACGCCAAAGGCCGCGTCGCGATCCGCGCACTGATCCTCACCCCCACTCGCGAACTCGCCGCCCAGGTCGAGGAAAGCGTGCGCCTGTACGGCAAGTACCTGCCGCTGACCAGCATGGTCATGTTCGGCGGCGTGGGCATGGGCCCGCAGATCGAGCGCCTGCGCAAGGGCGTGGACATCCTGGTAGCCACCCCCGGCCGCCTGCTGGACCATGCGCAGCAAGGCACGCTGGACCTGTCGCACGTGGAAATCTTCGTCCTCGACGAAGCCGACCGCATGCTGGACATGGGCTTCATCCACGACATCAAGAAGGTGCTCGCGATGCTGCCCAAGGCCAAGCAGAGCCTGCTCTTCTCGGCCACCTTCAGCGACGAAATCAAGGCCCTGGCCGACCGCCTGCTGAACCAGCCGGCGCTGATCGAGGTCGCCCGCCGCAACCAGACGGCCGAGACGATCTCGCAAAAGATCCACCCGGTCGGCCGCGAGCGCAAGAAGGAACTGCTGGCGCACCTGATCCGCAGCGGCAACTGGCACCAGGTGCTGGTCTTCACCCGCATGAAGCACGGCGCCAACCGCCTGGTCGAGTTCCTGAACAAGGAAGAGATCAGCGCGATGGCAATCCACGGCAACAAGAGCCAGGGTGCCCGCACCAAGGCGCTGGCCGACTTCAAGAGCGGCGACCTGCAGGTCCTGGTGGCAACCGACATCGCCGCCCGCGGCATCGACATCGACCAGCTCCCGCACGTGGTCAACTTCGAGCTGCCCAACGTACCGGAGGACTATGTGCACCGCATCGGCCGCACCGGCCGTGCCGGCGCACAGGGCGAAGCCGTGTCGCTGGTCTGCGTGGACGAGGACTCGTTCCTGCGCGACATCGAAAAGCTGATCAAGCGCAGCATCCCGAAGGAAATCGTGCCCGGTTTTGCGCCGGACCCGAACGAACGGGCGGAGCCCATCGTGCTGGGTCGCCGGATGACGATCGGCGTCGGCGCCGGTGGC
>NZ_VIDT01000943.1 GCF_006519715.1 Ideonella azotifigens | reverse complement strand
GGCCGGCGCTGAAGTCGGCCACGCCGGCCATCACCAGCTGCGCACTGCCGTGTTGCAGCACCACGTGTTCATTGGTCAGCACGCGCAGGCCCAGCTTGCCCAGCAGCGCCACCCATTCCGGCGCGCCGCTGTAGTACTCGTGGTTGCCGGTGACGAAAAACGTGCCGTGGCGCGAGCGCAGGCCGGCCAGAGGCGCGGCGTCGTCATGCAGGTCCTGCACGCGGCCGTCCACCAGGTCACCCGTGATGGCCACGGCGTCGGCCTGCAGCTTGTTGACCCGGTCGACGATGGCCTGCACATACGGCTTCTTGACGGTGGGGCCGATGTGCACGTCGGTGATCTGGGCGATGGTGAAGCCTTCCAGCGCAGCCGGCAGCCCGGCCACCGGCACCTTCACGTCCCGCACGTGGGCGGTGCGCCTGGCATTCATGAAGCCCAGCAGCACGCCGACCAGGGCCAGCAGCGGCACCGCCTCGGCGCTGGGCACGGCCAGCGGCGGCAGCGAGGCGAAGGGCATGGCCGCCAGCAGCACGAATTCGCGCAGCAAGGTCAGCACGAACAGCATCGAGAACAGGCCCAGCGCCGTCATGCCGGCCCAGGTCCAGCGGTCTGCGCTGCTGCGCTCGCGCGCCTTGCGACCGAAGAAGGCTGCGGGGATCAGCAGCGCAGAGCCGACCAGCACGGCGACGAGCAGGCCGCTGGCCCAGGGCCCCGGCAACTGCGGCGCGATGCGCCAGCCGATGTAGAGGTGGAGCAGCGCAGTCAGCAGGAGGATGGGCATCGTGCCCATGTGGGGACAGGCCCCGGCGCTTCAAGCCGGCGGGAACACGGTTTGCCGCTTGTGGCGAGTCATTCCAGGTTTTCGCCCCCATTTCGCCCCATTCCGCCCAACAGGGAGATCCCATGTCCGCCAACCCATTGTTGCCGTCCACGCAACCGGTCATCGTGCTCACAGGCGCCTCCAGCGGCATTGGCCGGGCCGGGGCGCTGGCCTTTGCCCGAGACGGCGCGCAACTGGTGTTGGCGGCGCGTGGCCGTGAGGGGCTGGAAGGCATTGCGGCCGAATGCCGGCAATTTGGCGCCGACGTGCTGGTGGTGCCGACCGATGTGACCGACGCGACCATGGTGCAGGCGCTGGCCGAGGCGGCCATCGGTCGTTTTGGCCACATTGACGTGTGGATCAACAACGTGGGTGTCGGCGCTGTCGGTCGTTTCGAGGACACACCGGCGCAGGCGCACCGCCGCATCATCGAGACCAACCTGATCGGCCACATGAATGGCGCGCACGCTGTGGTGCCGCACTTTCGCGCGCGCAAGCAGGGCACCTTGATCAACATGATCTCGCTGGGTGGCTGGACGCCTTCGCCATTTGCCACCGCCTACACCGCCAGCAAGTTCGGCTTGCGCGGCTTCACCGAGGCGCTGCGGGCCGAACTGGGCGACCTGCCGGACGTGCACGTGTGTGCCGTCTACCCGACCTTCGTCGACACGCCCGGCTTCACGCACGGCGCCAACTACACAGGCAAGCACCTGAAGCCGCCTTCACCGCTGGTGGACCCGCGCGAGGTGGCGCTGCTGTTCGTGGACCTGGTGCACAACCCGCGGCCCACCGTCAGCATCGGCGCCGTGGCCTGGCCGGCCCGCCTGGCGCATGCGCTGGCACCGGACCTGGTCGCCAGCACCACCTATGGCCTGATGGACCGTTCGCTG
>NZ_VIDT01000942.1 GCF_006519715.1 Ideonella azotifigens | reverse complement strand
AGCTGCCCAGCGCAATGCTGCGGCGGTAGCTGCGCAGGTGCGGCAGCAGCGCCTGGTCCATCGCCTCGCGGGTGCCCGAACCAGGTTCGCGCAGCAGCCACACACAGTCGCGCAAAGCCTTCAGCGCCAGCCTGGCCTCGGTGCCCGCCGCCGCCACCAGCACCAGTTCGTCGGTCAGCCAGGGCTGCACCTGCAGCGCCGGTTCGTGGCATGGCCCTTCGATCAGCCCGATGTCCAGCTCAAAGGCCGCCACCGCTGCGCAGACCTGCGCAGTGTTGCCCACCCTCGCCTCCGCCTGCCAATGCGCAGCCTGCCGCGGCACCTCGCCATAGAAGCGCTTCAGCAGCCCCGGCAGCAACTGGCTGCCCAGCGTGGTGCTGGCACCGATGCGCAGCGCCTGCAGCTGCGCGTCCGGGTTGCGCGCCATCTGCTCCACGCCGGCCGCGCCATCCAGCAGGCCCAGTGCGCGTGGCAACAGCGCCCGCCCGTTGTCGTTGAGCAGCAGCCGCTTGCCGGCGCGGTCAAACAGCTTCAGCCCCAGCAGCCGCTCCAGCTCATTGACCGCCGCGCTGGCGGCCGATTGCGACAAGGCAATCGCCTCGCCAGCCGCGCTGGTGCTGCCTTCGTGCGCGACGGCCACGAAGATCTGCAGCTGGCGCAGCGTGAGGCGCAGGATGTTCATCAGGCCAGGACCTCCAACCCCTTCTTCTGCACCAGGTGCAGCAGCTTCAGCGCGGTGCCGGTGGGCTTCTTCTGGCCAATCTCCCACTTCTGAACTGTCGAGAGGCTGGTGTTCAACAGCCGGGCAAACACGGCCTGGCTGACCCGCGAATCCTCACGCACGCGCTTGATCTGCTCCGGCGCCAGCGGCGCGATCGGTGGCAGGCAGAGTTGGTCGAACTCACGCAGCGTGAGCTGGTCCATGACGCCGGCCTTGTGCAGCCCCTTGGCCGTCTCATGCACGGCGGCCAGGATCGGAGATTCATTCTTTCTCATCGCAGTCCACCTCTCTCAATTCACCTGCCTCTTTCGCCTGGGCCACCGCTTGCGCCGACAGTGACAAGAGGTGCTCCGCCAACTTCTTCAGCGCTTCCTCCTCATCCTTGTCGATGTTGCCCCGCTCGTTCTTCGGGAAGCCATAGACAAAGATCCAACGCTCGGCTCGCCTGGTGGCGACCAGCGTCCGATAGCCACCGCGCTTGCCCTGTCCCGGCCGTGCAATGCGCTTCTTGAACAGGCCGCCGCCGAGATCGGCATCGAACAGTCCGTCCTTCATTTCCTGCACCGCTGCACAGAGACTGGCATCGCCCAACCCTTGCTTGCGCGCCCAACGGTCGAACCATCGGGTCGTGTAGATCGCCATGTTGTTCCCCCTCGCCGAGCGATATATAGCACCAAGTGCTATGGAAGCCAAGCCTGAGATGACCACCCAGACAGCGTCAATGACCGGCTCAATCGCTCAATCCTAACCATACAAGCCGTTGGACGGGTCAGTGGCCGCTGCGCACACTGCACACCATGCTGTCCCGAACCTTCCCCGCCTCGCCGTTTCGCTTGGCCTTTCTGCCTGCGCTGGTGCCTGGCTTGCTGGGCTGCGCGGCACTTGCGGCGGCAGCGGCCTGGGCCGGGCGCTGGCCGCTGCTGCAGGCACTGGGCCTGGGCCCGTTGACGCTGGCGCTGCTGCTGGGCCTGGTGGCGGGCAGCCTGCTGGG
>NZ_VIDT01000941.1 GCF_006519715.1 Ideonella azotifigens | reverse complement strand
GCACAGATCGGGCGCCGGGCCGTGTTGACGATTCCGGTGGTGCTCGGATAGGTGATGGGACCGGGGTCAATGCCCGGTCCATCCCGCAGTCGTCAGTCGACGCGGATCATCACCATGGTCTGGTTGAGAAGCTGATAAGCGATCTCACCGAAGGTGGCCGGACCCTGCACGCCCCCGATGGCCTTGCCCTCGAGTTCGCCGAAGACGAAGTTCAGGATGCAGTTGCAGCCCATCACCACGCCCTTCGAATCGACCTCGGCCAGGCGCGCGCGAAATGCTGCGGCATAGTCGACCACCGGCTTGGCGAAGCGATAGTCCACGCCCGTGAACACAGGCGCGTACAGATTGACGACCCCTTGCGCGTCGTCGATGCCCTGCAGCGAGACGTTCAGGTGCGCACCAGCGAAATCACCCACCATCGGCAGCTTGCCGTGGTCCAGGCCGACACGACGCACATAGTCGACAAAATTCACGCGCTCGCCGTTGACCTCGCACTCGCGCACATGGAACGAGGTGTCATGGAAGCGCAGCACGTCGCCACTGCCGGGCTCGAACAGATTGACGATTTCCAACGACGCCATCTTGTCTGCCGGCAGCTCGACATAGGCCACGACCGCGCGATCCTCGTGCTTGGCGGCAGTGCGCCCGTCGTAGACCTTCGGCGTCGCGTGCGCCAGGTCGGAGAGGTGCACGCCGGCAATCCAACCCACCGTGGGCTTGAGGAAGGCGTCCGGGTAGTTCGCGGCCTCGGCAGAGAAGCGCTGGAGCGTCTGCCCGCCCGCCGGGATGATGGTCAGCGAGAAACCGTTGTCCGGCGCATGGCCGACGATGCCGGCCAGTTCGTCGGCACCATAACAAGCAATCCGGACCTGACCGATGTGCGACAGGTCGGTGACGAACACCCTGTCATCGGTCACGACGGTGCCGCCATCGGCGACCATGAAGTAAGGAATCGTGCCACCGATCCAATTGCCTGCGGGCAGTTGGTCAAGTGCGGCCTCCGGGCCCGCCACGCTCAGTGGCACACCGCGGCGGATGAGTGCGGCGGCGGCCGCCACAGTAATCAGTTCATTCATGGCGGTATCCGATCAAAGATGGGTGAGTTGCTGGATTTCATTGGGGAGGACGCGCTCCCACTTGGCGAAGAACGCGTGAAGCTCGCTCGCCTTGACCGAGAGCGGATCGGTGCTGCGCTGAAGCCGCTTGGTCAGCAACTGGATGCCCAAGTGCTGGGTTTTCAGATTTGCCAGGGCACCGCCTGCAAGGCGTTGCCAGCAGGCGTGTGTGATCGTTGGAACAGCCATGATGTGCCTCCTTCTAAGGATGTTGTCCGGATGCGTGATGTCGCTTCGCTGGGGGACATCGGGCATATCGTCGCGGGGGGCCGACGAGTTGATGGGTCAGTCCAACAAACAGACTCGCTCTTGCGCCAGATCAAATGTCGAACGATTTCGGCGCGGTGAGGTGAACGCAGTCACCGCGCGAGCACCACCGGCGCCGCCGCTCAGAGCTTGCGCACTTCAATGCGGTGCTTCTGCAGGGCATAGCCCAGTTGGCGCGGCGTGACCTTCAGCAGCCGCGCGGCCTTGGCCTGGACCCAGGCGCATTGCTCCATGGCCCAGATCAAGCGCTCGCGTTCACCGTCCGGCGGCTCGTTGCCGAACTGGCGCTCCGTGCCGTTGAGGTGGGCCGTCGGACCGATGCGCAGCACC
>NZ_VIDT01000940.1 GCF_006519715.1 Ideonella azotifigens | reverse complement strand
ATCAACACCGGCCCGGCACGCGCCGAATGGCACGAAGCACTGGCCCGTCTGCAGTACCAGCGCTGGGCGGCAAACGAAGCACTGGCCAGCGCCGAAAGCGCCTACGCACTTTCAGACACCGCACGCCAGCGCCTCACGCTGGGCTTTGTGCAACCCGGCCTCGCCATGCCGCGCCCTGCCGCCGCGCCCTTGCTGCGCGCCGCGCCCGGCCTGGACCTGGCCGCGCTGGAGGCTGCTGCCGCCGAGCGCGACCTGCTGGTCATCGACGATTTCCTGCCCGACCCGCTGGCCTTCCGCGCCCAGGCCCTGGCGCTGTGCGAACAAGCCGCAACCTACCAGCAAGGCGCAAACTTCCCCGGCGTTCAGACCCCGCCGAAGCCCTGCATGGACGCGATGCAGCGCATCGCCGACTGGCTGGGCCAGCCGCTGAAATGGGACTCGCCAGACACCGGCGCCTTGCGCGCCAGCCTGGCCTCGGACGCCGCACGCGCCGACGTGCATGTCGACAGCCCGACGCAGCCGCACATCTACGGCGGCGTGCTCTACCTCAGCCTGCCCGAGCACTGCCAGGGCGGCACCAGCTTCTACCGCCACCGCGCCACCGGCTGGGTCGGCCGGCCAGACGCCGCCACGCTGAAGGCCGGCGGCTACGCCAGCTTCCTGGACTTCCAGAAGCGCCACCTGCCGCCCAACCGCAAGCAGAGCTTTGCCGACTGGGAACGCCAGCGCGACGCGACCTGGGAGTGGCTGTTCGAAATCCCCATGCGCTTCAACCGCCTGATCGTCTTCCGCAGCGACTTTTTCCACGCGATCAGCGGCCTGTTCGGCGACTCACTGGCCAACGGCCGGCTGGTCCAGCTGTTTCACTTCGAAGGGCAGCGCTGAATTCAAGAGGCTTGTTCAGATGCCAGGCGAGGCGCTGAAGGCCAGCGCCGCGACCTGCTCGTCGGCCAGCGCCTGGCCTTCCTTGCGCAGCTGCTGGAACACCGCTTCGCCCAGCGCCGCGCTGGCCAGCGCCGTGGCCTGGCTCACCGAGTCGATCTCGCTGACATGGCGGATCTGCGATTCGCGGGCCACTGCCGCGTCCGCATAGCCCAGCAAACGCGCCGCCAGCGCGTGCTGGCCCTCCATCGCCAGCAGCAGCGAGAGGTGATCCGCATACGAGGGATACCACTCGAAGCGCAGCGCCACCGGCCAGCCGCTGTGCAGCAGCGCGCGCGCCTCGGCACGCCGGTCCAGTCGCAGCAGCGCGGCAGCCAGGTTCATCTGCACCATCATCTTGAAACGGTGTGCGTCGCGCTGGCCTTCCAGGCTGTCCAGCAAACCTTGGCCGGTGCGCACCGCCGCTTCGGCGTCGCCGTTGCTCAGTTCGCCATCGACCAGGTTGAACAGCACCATCGTCGCGTTGCCACCAGCCGCCTGCACCAGCACCAGGTGCTCGCGCAGCAGGCGCAGGCCTTGCGCCGCCGCTGCACCGCCCTGCACCAGGCCCAGCAGGCCCAAGGGCTCGGTGCGCCAGAGCCGGCGGTGCGGCGGCCAGGACGGGTCTTCCAGTGCGGCCAGCTCGGCCAGCATTTCCGGCACCACGGCCTCGGCCGACAGGATCAGCGCGCGGCGCAGCACGTAATGCGACAAGGTGGCGTACAGCAGCCAGCGGTCGGGTTGCTGCGCATGGGACCGGCGCGCGATAGACAGCGCCAGCTCGGCCTCTGCC
>NZ_VIDT01000094.1 GCF_006519715.1 Ideonella azotifigens | reverse complement strand
GTGCACCGCCGCGTCGCCGCGGCGACTGCCCGCCCACGGGTCTCGATGCGCCGCCTTGTTCGGCCGGGCCCCGACTCGGCCCTAACTGCAGGTGTAGTTCGATGCCATCTTCGCGGCGTTGGGGTCGTTCGCCGGGCCGGCGTAACGCGGGTACTTCGGATACTGGCACAACGGCCAATTCAACCGGGGGGAGAGTTTCACAGAAGGCAGCCCGATTTTCGGACCGCGTTGGATGGCTTGGAGTTCGATTTCGGCGGGGCGACCTCTCCGCCAACGTCAATGAACGGGCGCCGGCGGAGTCTGCTTGTCGCCTCGGCCCATGGCGGCGAAGAAGTTCTTCACGACCTTGAACTTGGTGCTCATCGTGTCTTCTCCGGCAGGCTCGAATCGGATCGTGCTCGACCCGATTCGAGCGTCTTCTCATCACTCGAACTTGACCAGGTCCTTGAAGATCAGGCGACCCCAGGTGTTTCCGCGTGCCTGCACGAGCAATCCACCTTCGGATAGCCCGCCAAGCTGGATCGGCGCGAAGCCGAGATTTTTCGCGAGCTCGCCAATCTCTGCTGCCGCGCCTTCATCATCGCTCGCCAGGAACACGACTCGCTTTCCGCCGTGCACAGCGGGATCCTGATCGAGGACGGCAGCGCCCAGATGGTTGAAGCCCTTGACCAGTCGGGCACCAGGGAAGGCCTGTGCAACGAACCTGGATGAGGGCTGTCCTCCCAAGGTTTCGGGAGGCACGCCATAGGCATTGCTCACGTCGATGATGGTTCTTCCGTGCCAGTCGGAAAGCGCACCCCCGACATCTGCGTGCGATTCAAACCGCACAGCCAGAAAGACGACGTCCGCCTTGGCGGCCTCCGTCAGTGTGGTGGGACTTATCTGCGGTCCGATCGCGGCCGCGTCGGATGCGAAGCTTTCCGGGTTGCGCTTGGTTGCGACGGAGACGGCGATGCCGCTTCGGGCAAACGCCTTGGCCAGTGCTTGGCCGATCCGGCCGAAGCCGATGATTGCGTAGTTCATAAAGATTTCTTTCTTGCCAAGTTCACAGGAGGCGGGTGTCTTCCGGCTCGTGCTTCAGGTCGTCGTGACGGCCGTCGTTGTATTTCAAGGTCCTGGCGAGCTGGTCGGCGTCCTGCTCGATGCCGTCCAGCGCGGCGATGGACACAGCGTAGAACTTCGCTTCGTTTCCCTCTGCGAAGGTGCGGACACCACAGGTCCTGCAGAAGCGGTAGCGAAGGTGGGACTCGGATTTGCCGGGCGGAATCCATGCGTAATCGGTGAGCTGGTCTTCGCCTCTCTCGATTTCAAAATCTTCAGGCGGCACGATCGCGAACCAGAAGCGTGACTTGGTGCAGATCGAGCAGTTGCAGCGCGTCGTGCCCTTGTCGAAGTCGATCTTGGCCTCGAAGGCGAGCGCACCGCAGTGGCACGTGCCACGGTAGGTTTTCTTCGTCATCGTGTTCCTTGGTCCGCTGTGAATGAAGGTTGGAAAGGCCCCCGTCGGAGCCTCGCCAGCATCAGGTTCGCTGCTGCCCGAGCCTGGCTCCGTGCGTCAGAGTTGCGCCAAGCCGCCGTCGACGGCGACCTCGCTGGCGGTCATGAAGCTGCTGTCCGACGACGCGAGAAAGGCGGCCGCCGCTGCGATCTCGGACGGATCGGCCATGCGCTGGAGGGGAGTCATCGCACCGTAGGCCTTCTGACCCTCCTCGCCCAGGGCTGCCTTCGCGAGTTCGGTCGCGGTCGCGCCGGGAGATAGCACGTTGACACGGATGCCGGTGCCCTTCAGGTCCTCCGCCCAAGTCCGCGCGAGGTTGCGCACTGCCGCCTTGCTCGCGCTGTAGGCGGTGAATCCAGGGGCGCCCGTGGTTCCCGCGCTCGATCCGGTCAGGATGATCGACGCGCCCTTGCCCATCAGCGGCAACGCCTTCTGGACCGTGAAGATCGTGCCTTTCACATTGGTGTCGAAGGTTTCGTCGATGTGCGCGGCGGTGATCTTGCCGAGTGGAAGCGGGCTTCCCGCCCCGGCATTGGCGAAGACGATGTCGAGGGATCCGCGCTCGGCCTTCACCGCCGCGTAGAGTTGGTCGAGGTCGGCCTCATCCGAGACCGAGCCCTTCACCGCGCGGGCATTGGGTCCCAAGTCGGCCACGGCGGTGTCGAGCGCTTCCTGCCGGCGGCCGAAGATGAAGACGAATGCGCCTTCCTCGATGAAGCGCTTTGCCGCGGCGCGGCCGATACCGGTCGCGCCACCGGTGATCACGGCGGTCTTTCCAATCAGTCTGTTCATGACGTGCATCTTTCGTTGAAGTGGTTCGAAAACAGCCATCTGCTTCCTTGCCAGCGAATATGCACCGCTGATAACCTAAGGACAAGTATGCACATTTTGGTAAGTATCAAAAATGACGACCTCTTCTGAAATCTGCGGCACTGGCTGCGGGCTCAATGCCACGCTCCGCGTCATCTCGGGCAAGTGGAAACCGCTGGTCCTGTTCTTCCTTCGCGACGGCCCGAAGCGCTACGGCGAACTGAAGCGACTGGTCGAGGGCGTCAGCGACAAGGTGCTCATCCAGTCGCTGAAGGATCTGGAGGCCGATCGGGTGCTGGCGCGAACAAGCTACAACGAAGTACCGCCGCGCGTGGACTATGCGCTGACCCCGCTCGGTCGCGGTCTGGCCGACGCGATCATCCCGCTGTGCACCTGGGGAACCAAGAACGCGGCGGTGATGGCAGGCATCTTCGCGGAGCGCGACAGCCTGGTCCAGCAGGAAGCCGAATGACCGGTTCGAGGTCACTTGTCTGAAGCGGCGAGAGGCAGCAACGGGGCGCTATACAGAGCTCTCCATGGCGACCCCAGGCGGAAGTTCCTGTATCAAGTACGGCGCCCATTAGCGGGCATTCGCCGAACCGTCAGCCACGATGGGGAGCGCCGAGCTCGATCAGGTTCTGCAGAACAAGTGGGCCGCGGAACCGCAGCAGGCTTCCGCCTTCGGCAATCTTGCCCAGGATGATGGGAGCGAACCCAAGCGACGCGACCAAAGACGCAACCTCTGTGTTCGCCTCGTCATGGTTGCCGGCCACAAACATCACGCGTCGTCCGCCGCACTCGGCCGGATTGCGCGCGAGGAGAGCTGCCGGGAGCTGATTGAAAGTCTTGACAACTTTCGCGCCGGGAAGACCCCCGGCCACGAAATCACTTGATTGCAACCCACCCAGCGGCGTGAGGTCCGTTTCGCGGAAGTTCGTGACATCGATGACCGTCTTGCCCTTCCAGTCCTTCCTCGCCTTCGCGATCTCCGCATGTGCTGCGAAGGGCACGGCGAGAAGGATGATGTCGGCCTCGAGGGCGTCCTGGAGGCTGGCAGCAGTCACCGAAGGGCCCAACTCGTTCACAAGCTCGTTGAGGGAATCAGGGCCGCGCGCGTTGGAAACCATCACGGCAATCCGGTTGCGCGCGAACTGGCGCGCGAGAGCGGTTCCGATGTGTCCGGAGCCGATGATGGCGCAAGTCATGGTTGAGCTTCCAAATCCGGGGCCTCGTCGACTCAGGCCGTGATGGCCGCGATGTCCTCCAGGGCGCTCGCGACGGCTGCATCCTTGGCCTCCGGGCCGAACGCAAGGCCCTCAGCGCGCACAACCTTCACGTCCGTCAGGCCGAGGAATGACAGCAAGCCGATGAGGTAGCTCTCCTGGTGCTCGTTCGCTGCCGCTGGGGTTCCCGCCGGATACACGCTGCCTCGCGCCGACGCGATGAAAGCTCTCTTGCCCTTCAGCAGGCCCACGGGGCCGGTCGCGGTGTACTGAAACGTCTTGCCCGCCACGGCGATGCGGTCGACCCAGGACTTGAGTGGCGTCGGAATCGAGAAGTTGTACATGGGTGCGCCAATGACGACGATATCTGCTGCGAGGAGATCGTCCAGGTAGGCATTGCCTTTGACCAGATCAGCGGCGATGGTCGCGTCCGCATTGGATGCGCCGGCACGAATGGCCATGTGGGTGCCCGTCAGGTGCAGGGCCGGATCGGCCGCCAGGTCCCGGTAGGTGACGCGAATGTCCGGGTGCAGGGCGCGCTGGCGGGCGACGATTTCGGCTGAGAGCTGGCGGCTCACCGATGCGGCACCGAGTGCGCTGGAGTCGAGATGGAGAAGCTGCATGATGAAACCTCGATGGTTGTGAAGTATTCGGAAGGACCGAATGCCTGTTGCGTGATAACTTCGATCTGCACCCCACGCTTCACGGGGTCTGGTATGCCGAGGTGGTCGGCCCGACTTGGGTCAAGTTCGCCATGAACCCACTTCGCGTGGCCAAGTGCACAACGCAAATGTGCCAACAGGCCCGGCCGCCGAGAAGCCGGTATATTGAGATGCGAACCATCTGTTTTCGAGATGGCCTCCTCCCATGCTTGACGGTGTCTCCCTGGATCAGCTCCGAACTTTCATCGCGGCAGTGGATGAGGGAAGCTTCTCGGCTGCGGCTCGCAAGCTCAACCGCGTTCAGTCGGCAGTAAGCGGTTGGATTGGCAGTCTCGAGGACCAGATCGGGGTTGTGCTCTTTGACCGCTCCGGTCGATTCCCGAAGCTCACGCCGGAGGGCGTGCTTTTGCTTGCGGACGCGCGCAACATCGTGTCCGGGGTGGACACCCTCAAGGCCCGCGCCAAGTTGATGGCATCGGGCCTCGAGAGCGAGCTTTCGGTGGTGGTCGATGTGTTCTTCCCCACCGCGGTTGTCAGCGCTGCCGCCAAGGCCTTCGCGATCCAGTTTCCGTTGACGCCGCTTCGACTCTTTGTTGAAGGCTTGGGGGCGGCCTATCAGCCCGTGCTGGATGGTCGATGCACCTTGGGCATCCTGGCTGCGTTGCCGTTGACGTTCCCGTCGCTGGTCAGCGAGCGACTGGGCGAAGTGCCCTTGGTCTTCGTTGCCGCAGCCAGCCACCCCCTCGCGAGTCTTGGATCTCGGATCACAAGACGCGAAGTGGCGAAGCATGCGCAGCTCGTGCTCACCGACAGATCCGACCTCATGGCCGGACGCGACTACGGCGTCGTGTCGCCGTCGACCTGGCGGCTGGCCGACCTGTCGACGAAGCATGCATTCATCAAGGACGGCGTGGGGTGGGGCGGGATGCCCTTGCACATGGTCGAGGAGGACATTGCGGCGGGCACCTTGGTCGTCCTGGATTTGCACGACCTCCCGCAGTCAGGCTTTGCGTTGACGATGTCCGCATACCACCGGCCTTCGGAACCACCCGGGCCCGCCGGCAGATGGTTCATCGATCACTTGAGGGCCTCTTGGGCGCCGCAGACAAACTCTCCGCGAAAGCGCGGGCGAGGGCCCTCTTCCTAGTGTGACGTTTCGTTCTTGAATGAACTTGAATGCACTGCGTATCCGCAATGCGCTACTGCGGTTTGCATTGGACGGAGCAATTGCGAGTTGCCCCGACGATTGAGCTGACGGACGAGCAGCAAAGCGAGCCATCCATTCCCTGGTCTATCGGCTCAGGGCTCGCTTCGTCGCAAACCTTCGCCCGGTGCGCTTCGTGGTGGCATCCTGATGCCTGCCATGGGTGCCGCCCAAGTCCGAGTCGAAAGGCTTGCAGGCTTGACCAGGCACTGATCGTGTGAATTTCGAGCAAGAGGAGATGCAATGGGCGCAGGTAGATCGTGGGCGCTGGCCGTGGCATCGGTCAGCATGATGTCGGCCGTGGTGCTGGCCGGACAGCCGGCTGTGGCGGCGTTGGCGGCGCCACAAGCCTTGCCCGATCCCCGCGCCGCGATGGCTTCCGGCGAAGCGTTGAAGCGCAGGATCCAGAAGCGGATGGACGACGCCGGGATCGTCGGTGCAGCCGCGGCCCTCATCCTTGATCGGCGGGTGGTGTGGATGCAGGGTTGGGGCTACGCGAATCAAGCCGCGAAAACACCCTTCACGCCCGACACGGTCATCAACGTCGGCTCGATCAGCAAGACCGTGACGGGCGCAGCGCTGATGCAGGTGGTGCAGAGCGGGAAGCTCTCGCTCGATGCCGACATCAACACCTACCTGCCGTTCCGGATCGCCAACCCGTTCTTTCCCGACGCCCCCATCACGCTTCGCCAGCTGGCGACGCACACCTCGGGCATCACGGACCGCTGGGAGGTCTACCGGGATACGTACCACTGGGGCTCGGATGCACCCGAGCCCATGGGCGCCTTCCTCAAGGCCTATCTGGTGCCTGGCGGCAGCCGCTACGCCCGAGAGAACTTTCTGCCGATCGTGCCCGGGACGCACCGCGAATACTCCAACATCGGGGCGGGCCTGGCGGGCTTCATCGTCGAGCAAGCCATGGGCGAATCGCTGGCTTCGTACACCCAGCGGCGGATCTTTCAGCCACTGGGCATGAGCCGTACGGCCTGGCGGCTGGCGGACGTGCCGGCCGGTTCGCACTCGACCCTCTACGTCGGCCAGTCCGGCCTGAGCATTCCCATCCCGCCGTACGGGCTGACGACCTACGCGGACGGAGGCGTCAGAACCACGGTGAGCGACCTGTCGCGGTTCTTCATCGCCCTGTTGAACGGCGGACAGTACCAACAGGCGCGCATCCTGGACACCAGGACGGTGGAAGAGATGCTCAGGTTCCAGTACACCGACGCCCACAAGCCCGACAACGTGACCTTGAATGAGAAGAACTCGGGCATCTTCTGGTCCACCAAGTTCAACGTCACCCGCATCGGCCATGGTGGGTCGGATCCGGGCGTGCGCGCCGAGATGCTTTCCGACCTGTCTCATGAGACCGCCATCGTCTTCGTGACGAACACCTCCATCGAAGGGGCAGAGGCCAAGGTCTATGACGATCTGCTGAACGACCTCTGGCAACATGCTGAGCTGCTCAGGCGGGAAGGTCAGCCCTGACACGGTGAGAAGCGGGGCAGGGCCCACCTTGAAGCCCATTCGGCTGCGGATGATCGGAGGCAGCCGCACGGCGCGGCCCATCCGCCGGTCACACTGGCAGGGGGACTCGGTGGCGTCGGCGGTCTTTGCCCGTGAGCTTCGATGAGCTGCCAGTTCTTCGCGCAGTTGTACAAGAAGGCCGTCACCGTCAAGCGGCCGCGCCGGCGCGACGGACGAAAAAAAGCCGGCCTCTTGGGGCCGGCTTTGCGTGCGCCCGAAAGCGCTCAATAACGACCGCCGCCGTAGCCCCCGTTACCGTAGCCAACGTCGGCGCGCTTGCTGGCGGTAAAGCCGCCAGCGCCATGGCCGCCAGCGCCACCAGTGGCCTCGCGGGGGCGAGCCAGGCTCACCACGATGGAGCGTCCGTCCACCGACATGCCGTGCAGTGCCTCGATGGCGGCTTGTGCCACCTCGGCGTTGGACATTTCCACGAAGCCGAAGCCCTTGGATTTGCCGGTGTCTCGGTCCATCATGACCTTGGCGGACGACACGTCACCAAACTCCGAAAAATTGTTTTTCAGGCTGGCGTCGGTGACGGAGTAAGGCAGGTTGCCCACGTAGATTTTGCTGCTCATGATTGAGCCTTTCTGGATGAGAGTGGCGCAGGTTCAAGTGCGCATTCGCGAAACCCGGTTTCGCAGTTGGGGCCGCTTGTGGGAACGTCTCCCGCCAAGCCGTCAGCAGGCCGGTGGTTGGGCCATGCTGGTTTGCAGCCAGCCCTGGGACACGGCAAAGAGCCGGGCCGCATCACGTGAGGCAAACGTCTTGTCAAAACGGAAGACACGGCAGTAGCTGCCGTTGCCTTGCGATCGCTGAACCGAGATCGAGGCGCGAAAGCGGCCGCATTCGGTCGGGTGTGTCGTGGGCGAAACGACGAATTGGCCCATGGAAATGGCAGAAGGGAAAATCTTGATCAATCAAAGCTGCAGGCTCAAACAGCACCGCAGGTAAAACGGCCGCTCGGAGGGCTGCAGGCAGCTCGAACGGTCATGACAAGTCGTTGGGGGCGACGTGTGTAGAGGGCGATGGAGGATTTGCTGGTTATCAACAAATTTTCGCCGCTGGAGCTTGAGGCTTTTCGGGAAGCAGGTCAATGACTTTCTGACTTCTTGTGGATGCCATCGAGGTGCTGGTGCGAATGGTATTCCTTCAGGGGCTGTACCAGCTCTCGGGCGAGCAATGTGCAGCACCTCGTCGAGCCCGCAAGAGCGCTGGAAGCTCAGCCGATCGGGCACTTGGGAGGCACTTGGGAGGCACTTGGGAGGCACTCGGGAGGCACTTGGGATGTGTCAACAGGCCCCAGCTCAGTCGATGAAGGCCGCCAGTTCATCTGGCGACCCTGTGGGAAACGACGCTTTCAAGAACTCCAGGAAGGTCGATACACGTGCGCTCAGCAGCCGGCGAGAGGGGTACAAGGCCCACAGTGCAATCTCCGGGCCTTCGACGTCGCCCCAGCGCACCAACTGCCCGCCGGCCAGATCCTTGGTCACCAGAGAGATCGGCAAGCGCGCCACACCGACGCCCGCGCGAACCGCGTCTCGCACCATGAACAACGAGGCAAGACTCAAAGCGGGTGTCACGGTGATGCGCTTCTTCTTGCCAGACGCGCCGATGTACTCCCAGGAAGATGCCGCTGCGCCGAAGCCGCCGCCTCGCATGACCGCTGGCACCGTCGCCTGGCCTGCAGGTGGCTTGAGTTTCGGACTGGCGACCACGACGAGGCGATCCCTCACGAGGATCCGCCCCACCAGCCTCGCATCTGGGTCGGGGTTGACGCGGATCACGAGGCCGTAGCCCTCTTCCACCATGTCCACGGCCCGGTCCTCGGTGGTGACCTCGAGGCGGATCTCGGGATACTGCAGCGCGAACCTGGCCGCGAGCTTCCCCATGGCGGCCTGCGAGAAGAGCAGCGGCGCGCTCACCCGCAAGCTGCCTCGCGGTGTCGCGCCGCCCGACGTGATCGCCGCAGCCGTTTCGTCGATTTCGAGCAGCAGCGCCGAGGTCCTCTCGTACAGGGCGCGCCCCTCTTCGGTGAGTTTCAGCGCCCTCGCGCCCCGCTCGAACAAACGCAGGTTGAGGCCGCTTTCCAGATCTGCCACGCGCCGCGACAGCGTGGCCTTGGGGCGGCCCGATTCGCGCGCTGCGCGCCCGACGCCCCCGTGTCGGGCGACCAGGTTGAAGTCAGCCAGCGCAAGCAAGTCCATGTGTTCCACCTGTGAGACGAAGTGTCCAAATATATCGGCTATCGGCCTTCGGTAGGAACGAAGAAGATCTGGTCTCGCTTCAACCAAACACGGAGTTTTTCATGACCATCCTGATCACCGGCGCCTCTGGCGCCATCGGCCGCCAAGTCGTTCAGCAACTCGTGGACCGGGGCGCCGCCGTGCGGGCACTCGTCCGCGACCCGGCCAGGACCCAGTTCCCCGCCGGCGTCGAAGTCGTTCAAGGTGACCTGCTCGACGTCGAGTCGCTGCGCAGAGCCTTGGCCGGGACCTCCACGCTGTTCCTGCTCAACGGCGTCGTCCCCGACGAGTTCACGCAGGCCCTGGTCACGCTCAATCTGGCGCGCGATGCGGGCATCGACCGGGTCGTCTACCTGTCGGTGATCCACAGCGACAAGTACCTCAACGTGCCCCACTTCGCCGGCAAGTTCGGCGTGGAGCGGATGCTCGAGCAGATGGGCTTCGGCGCCACCATCCTGCGGCCCGCGTACTTCATGCAGAACGACCTCACCATCAAAGACGTCATCACCGGCTACGGCGTGTATCCGATGCCCATCGGCAGCAAGGGTCTGGCCATGATCGACACGCGCGACATCGCGGAAGTCGCGGCCCTCGAACTGCTGCGCCGCGAACAGGCACCGGGCTCGCTGCCACTGAGCCGGATCAACCTGGTCGGCCCGGATGCGCTGACGGGAAGCGACGTCGCCGGCATCTGGTCGGACGTTTTGGGTCGCCCGATCAACTACGGTGGCGACGACACCGCGGGCTTCGAGAAGAACCTGCTGAACTTCATGCCGGGCTGGATGGCCTACGACATGCGCCTGATGAGCGAGCGTTTCCTGACCGAAGGCATGAAGCCCGACGCCGGTGACGTCGAACGCCTGACGACGCTGCTGGGCCGGCCGCTGCGTTCCTACCGCGCTTTCGCTGCCGAGACCTCGGCTTCGGCCTGAGCTGTCGGCCTGCGCGGCAAAGCGCCGAACGGCCCCGAAGCGCAGGCCGAGCAGGTGTCGACTGCATGCGCAATGCCGAGAGAGCGGGGCGATTCGACGATGCCGTGGCGGCGATCAACCCGCTTCTTCCAAAGCGCTGACGCGCTCCTGATGTGTTTCAGGAAAGGCCAAAGGCCTGCAGTGGCGGCGTGGTCAAACCTGCAACTGCGCCCGCGTGGGCAGGCCGTCGCAGTCTCCTGGGAATTGAACGACGCGTGCCCCGATGGCGCAGCCGCGTTGCGCCGCCGCATCCAGCGGCAAGCCTTCGAGCAGTGCGCTGACGACACCGACCGCGAAGCCATCGCCTGCGCCCACGGTGTCCACCACTCGCTTCACCTGGACGCCTGGCACGTGTGCGCGAAGCCCCTGCTGGTTGGCGCAATAGGCGCCATCCGGGCCGAGCTTGACCACGACGGCTCCTGCGCCCAGCGCCAGGTAGAAATCGGCGATGTCGTCGGGCTGGGCTCGGCCTGTCAGCAGGCGCCCTTCCGCCAGGCCAGGCAGCACCAGGTCACTGATGGCCGCGAATCCGTTGATGGACCGGATCATCTGCTCGCGGTCGGGCCACAGGCGAGGGCGCAGGTTCGGGTCGAACGACAGGCTGCTGCCTTGCTCGCGCGCGCGCTCGGCGAGCCTTTGCGCCAGTTCGCTGCAGCCAGGTGACAGTGCGGGCAGGATGCCCGTGAGGTGCAGGTGGCGTGCCCGGGTGCCGTCGAGGCGGGCGAGATCCCCCGCGTGCATGCGGCTGGCCGCAGAACCGCGGCGGAAGTACTCGATCTGCGGATCGGTGCCGTCCGCTTCGAGCGACTTCAGCATGAAGCCGTTGGAGCTGCCTTGATCGACGCTCGCGAAGTCCGCGACGATGCCTTCGCGCCGGAGGACTTCGGCGAGGAAGCGACCGAAGGCATCGTCGCCCAGCCGGGTCAGGTAGCCGACGCGCAGGCCGAGGCGCGCCAGGCCGATCGCAACATTCAACTCCGCCCCAGCACTGAACCGGCGGAACCGCTCGACGGCATGCAGGCCGCCTGTCTCCTCTGCCGCGAGCAAGACCAGGGCCTCGCCAGCGGTCAGGACGTCCAACGCTGCGCTGGCGCTCACATCACGGCTCCGAGTTGCCACGGCACGAATTCGTTGTTGCCGAGGTCGTGCTGCTCGCTCAGCGTGCGCTGTCCCGAGGCCGTGGCCAGCATGAGCTGGAACAGGCGCTCGCCCGCCTGAGCGACATCCAGCGTGCCGTCGACGATCTCGCCGGCGTTGAAGTCCATGTCCAGGCGCATGCGCTCGAACATCGTGCTGTTGGTGGCCAGCTTGATGGACGGCGTGGGCTTGCAGCCGTAGGTGGAGCCGCGGCCCGTGGTGAAGCAGATCAGGTTGGCGCCGCCGGCGACTTGGCCGGTGGCCGAGACCGGGTCGTAGCCCGGCGTGTCCATGAACACCAGCCCGTGCGCGGTGACCGGCTCGGCGTACTCGACCACGTCCATCAGCCCGGTGTTGCCGCCCTTGGCGACGGCGCCGAGCGACTTCTCGAGGATGGTGGTGATGCCGCCTGCCTTGTTGCCGGGCGATGGGTTGTTGTTCATGTCGCCGCCGTTCTTGCCGGTGTAATCCTCCCACCACCGCAGCCGGGCCATCAGGCGTTCCGCGATCTCGGGCCGCGCGGCGCGCGCCGTCAACAGGTGCTCGGCGCCGTAGATCTCGGGCGTCTCTGACAGGATCGCGGTGCCGCCATGGCGCACGAGCAGGTCGACTGCAGCGCCGAGCGCGGGGTTGGCGCTGATGCCCGAATAGCCGTCCGAGCCGCCACACTGCAGGCCGACGACAAGCCGGCTCGCGGGCAGCGTTGTGCGGCGGGCGGTGGCGGCGAGATCCAGCATTTCCCGCACGATGGCCTCCCCCTTGGCGATGGCCTCGCGGGTGCCGCCTGCGTCCTGGATGGTCATCGTGCGCAGCCGTCCGGGAATCGCCGCGAGCCGCGGGTCGACCAGGCCGTCGACCTGGTTCACCTCGCAGCCCAGCCCGATGATGAGCACGGCCGCGAAGTTGGCATGGGCTGCGTAGCCGCGCAGCGTGCGCTGCAGCAACTCGATGCCCTCGCCGCGTCCGCTCAGGCCGCAGCCGCCGCCGTGGGTGATCGCGACGACGCCGTCCACGCCCGGCCACTCGGCCATCGCGGCGCCCGCGAACGCCTTCTCGATGGCCTTGCACACCGTCGCGGAGCAATTGACGCTGGACACCACGCCGACAAAGTTGCGCGTGCCGACACCGCCGTCTGCGCGCAGGTAGCCCTCGAAGGTGGCGGGCACCTCCGCGGGCCGGGTCGGCACGTAGGCGTGGCCGATGCCGTGCAGCGGATGGGAGTCGCCCATGTCCAGGTTGTGCACGTGCACGTGCTCGCCGGCGGCGATGGGCGCGGTGGCCTTGCCGATGACCTGGCCGTACTTGCGCACCACGGTGCCCGCTGCGATGTCAGCGAGCGCGATCTTGTGGCCCGCGGGAATCTCGTTGCGAGCCACCAGCGCGCCGCCGCGCGGAACCGCGATCACCGCGCCCGCCACCAGCACGGCGCGGGCCACGGCGACGTTGTCGTCCGGATGCAGCATCAGCACCGCCGGAGCCTGGGTCTCAGTCGACATGGCACACCTCCGCCCCGCCGGACACATTTCCCATTCGTTTCATGACGGATCCTGATTGGTTGAGCCTGACGACGCGAG
>NZ_VIDT01000939.1 GCF_006519715.1 Ideonella azotifigens | reverse complement strand
GAAACTGCCGGTGCTCAACCTCGGCGCACCCGACGACCGGCTGCGCCAGCAGGATTGCCGGCCGCGCCTCTACCACCTGCTGCCGAGCGAGCGCATGCGCGCCGATGCGATTGCGCAGACCCTGGTGTCGCGCAAATGGAACAAGCTGTTGCTGCTGGTCGGCCCGGGCGCGCAGGACCAGCTGCGCGCCGCAACCGCGCAGGCCTCGATCAAGCGCTACGGGTTGCAGGTGGTGGCATCCAAGCCCTTCAAGCTCTCGACCGACCCGCGCGAGCGCGACCTGGCCAACCCGCTGCTGCTGACCGCGGGCAACAACTACGACGCGGTCTGGATCGTCGACAGCGACGGCGAGTTCGCGCGCGGCCTGCCCTACCGCACCGTGCTGCCGCGGCCGGTGGTCGGTGATGCAGGCCTGGTTGCGCTGGCCTGGCATGCGCAGTTCGAGCGCTACGGCGCGCCGCAGGTCTCACGCCGCTTCTTCAAGGCCGCGAAGCGACCGATGACGGACAGCGACTGGGCTGCGTGGATGGGCGGCAAGACGCTGCTCGCGCTCGCGACCTCGACGCCGAAGGGCCCGAATGCAGCGTGGGCGCAGGCGCTCGCGAAGACTAGCGTCGACGGCTCCAAGGGTCTCGCCCTGAGCTTTCGCACGTGGGACGGCCAGCTTCGCCAGCCCCTGCTGCTGACCGATGGCCAGGGTGTGATTGCGCAGGCGCCGATCGAAGGCCTGCTGCACCCGACCGATGTGCTGGACACGCTCGGCGCCGACGCTCCGGAGAAGCTATGCAAAGCGACCCGCTGAAAGCGCCCGCCAATGCCGGAAGCGGGCCGAGCGCCGGGCCGCCCCAAGCCGGCCCGCATCCCCTCGGGGGATCGCCGGACGTACCCGTCCGGCGAGGGGCTGTCATGCATGCGCTTCAGGCGCTGCAGGCCATCGTCATGCGCGAGCTGTTCAAGTTCTCGCGCCAGACCGGGCGGCTGGTGTCGGCGCTGGTGCGGCCGCTGCTGTGGCTTGCGGTGTTCGCGGCGGGCTTTCGCAATGTGTTCGGCGTCGCCATCGTCGAGCCCTACGACACCTACATCCCTTACGACGTCTACATCGTGCCCGGCCTGGTCGGCATGGTGCTGCTGTTCAACGGCATGCAGTCCTCACTGGCGATGGTCTATGACCGCGAGATGGGCCTGATGCGCCTGCTGCTGACGGCGCCGCTGCCGCGCCCGTGGTTGCTGTTCTCGAAGCTGTGCGCGACTGCGCTGCTGTCTGTGCTGCAGGCGCTCGCGTTTGTCATCGTCGCCGCGTTGATCGGCACCGAGCTGCCGCTGTTGTCGCTCGCCGGCCTGAACGCGCTGCTCGCACTCGTCTGCGGCGCGCTGATGCTGGGCGCACTCGGGCTGCTGCTGTCGGTGTACGTGAAGCAGCTCGAAAACTTCGCCGGCACGATGAACTTCGTGATCTTCCCGATGTACTTCCTGTCGACCGCGCTCTACCCGCTGTGGAAGCTGCAGGAGTCGGGCGCCGAGTGGGTCTATCAGCTGGCCCGCTTCAACCCGTTCACGCATGCGGTGGAGTGGGTCCGCTTCGCGCTGTATGGCAAGGACCCGGGCGCGGCACCGTATGTCGTGCTCGGCTGCCTGGTGCTGTTCTTCGTGGTCGCCTGCTGGGGCTACGACCCGCAGCGTGGTTTCGGCGGATTGACCAAGCGCGGTGGAGGCG
>NZ_VIDT01000938.1 GCF_006519715.1 Ideonella azotifigens | reverse complement strand
CGTCCCGCGCACCGCATCACGGTGCACCTGGTCTGCGGCACCTTGTTCGACGAAGTCGGCCCGGACCACGCCGAGGCCACCACCCGCGTGCTGCTGTGGGCCGCGGACCTGCGCGCCGACAGCGGCCCTCAGGGGC
Organism: Ideonella azotifigens; assembly: GCF_006519715.1. Classification (GTDB taxonomy): domain Bacteria; phylum Pseudomonadota; class Gammaproteobacteria; order Burkholderiales; family Burkholderiaceae_C; genus Ideonella; species Ideonella azotifigens. Next base: position 1,582 of record NZ_VIDT01000938.1, on the reverse strand, counting down.
GCGCTGCCGAAGGGCGGCAGATCGTCGGTCGGTTCATCGACCGGTTCGTTCGCAGCGCGCAGGGCTGGCGCATCGACCAGCGCGTGGCCTGTTTCGATCTGCACACACCCGACCTGCCGCAGGTTTGACGCCTCACCCGCCGCACCATGCCCTTCAACCGCCACATCGCCCCGGCCCTGCTCGCCGCCTGCAGCTTGCGCCGGTGCGCACGCAGCCGCGTGGCCGGACCCGCATGCTGAACGGCCTGCCTGCCGGCAGCGCCAGACCTTCGAGCGCATCCGCATGAGCCCACCCCTCTCCAAGCCCTACCTGGACATTCCGGGCACCACCGTGTTCGATGCCGACATGGCACGCCGCGGCTACGGGCTCAACCAGTTCTGCATGTCACTGATGCAGGCCGGCAACCGGAGCCGCTTCCGAGCCGACGAAGACGCCTACCTCGCAGCCTGGCCGATGACGCCCGAGCAGCGCGCGGCCGTCCGGGCCCGCGACTACAACGCCTGCATCGCGCTGGGCGGGAACATCTACTTCCTCGTGAAGATCGGTGCCACCGATGGCATCAGCGCGCTGCAGTTGGTGAGCTCGATGAGCGGAATGAGCGAAGACGGGTACCGCCACATGATGTTGGCCGGCGGGCGCTCGCCCGAGGGCAACCGCCGACTCGGCGAACACGGCGATGCGCAAGCACCCCGAACCGCAGACTGAACACGCCATGGCCCAGATCACAGCTTCGGTCTATACCTCGCATGTGCCCGCCATCGGCGCAGCGCTCGACCACGGCAAGACGCAAGAGCCGTACTGGCAACCAGTCTTCGAGGGCTACCAGTTCGCCAAGGAATGGGTCGCCGCGCGGTGCCCGGACGTGGTGGTGCTGGTCTACAACGACCACGCCACGGCCTTCGGCCCGGAGCTGGTTCCCACGTTCGCCCTGGGTACCGCCGCCGAGTTCCCCATCGCCGACGAGGGCTTCGGCCCTCGCCCGGTACCGCCGGTGCAGGGTCACCCCGAACTGGCGGCACACATCGCGCAGTCGCTCATCGAGGAAGACTTCGACCTCACCCTAGCCAACCGCTTGCCGGTTGACCATGGCCTGACGGTGCCGCTGTCGCTGATGTTCGGCGAGCAGCCCGTCACCGGGCAATGGCCGGTGCGCGTGATCCCGCTGGCCGTGAACGTGGTGCAGTACCCCGTGCCGTCGGGCCGCCGCTGCCTTGCGCTGGGCCGCGCACTGCGTCGCGCGGTCCATGGCTTTCCCGCGCCTTTGAACGTCCAGGTCTGGGGCACCGGCGGCATGAGCCACCAGTTGCAGGGCCGCCGCGCCGGCCTGATCAACCGCGCCTGGGACCAGCAGTTCATCGACCGGCTGATCTTCGAGCCCGAGGCGCTGGCCGCAGTGCCCACGGTCGACTACGTGCGCGAGGCCGGATCCGAAGGCATCGAGCTCGTGATGTGGCTGGTGGCGCGCGGCGCCATGGGCGATCTGGCCGGACAACCGCCCCCGCGCTTGGCGCGACGCTTCTACCACGTGCCCGCGTCCAACACGGCCGTGGGCCACCTGATTCTCGAGGACCCGGAGATCCGC
>NZ_VIDT01000937.1 GCF_006519715.1 Ideonella azotifigens | reverse complement strand
GCGCCGCGGGTGTACAGGCGGCGCAGATCGTCTCGGTCGCCTGGCTGGAGCCTGACGGCAGCGGAGACGCCGGGCGCTACCAGCAGGTGCAGCGCACCGCGACAGCCCCGCGGCCAGACCCTTGCGAGGACATGAAAAAACCCGGCTGAACCGGGCGCAGCCATGGGTGCCGCTGGCCTATTTCGGCAGCGTCGGGTCGCGTGCCAGGGCCTGGGTGCCGGTCATGATGATGCGCACCATCACGATCACTTGCTCGGTGAGCGCCGGCAGGCGTTCTGGCGGCAGGTCCATTGCGGTGGCGCCCATTGCAAACACCAGCCGGGTGATGGCCTTGGCGGTCAATGCGGGCTCATAAAGCCCGGTGCGGCCATCCTTGGCCATGCGCATCAGGTCCAGCCGCAGCTCTTCCTCGAAGAAGCTCAACTGCCGGTCGACCGCCTGCATGAAGGCGTCGGAACCCACCGCGCCTTCGCGCAGCAGGATGTGCAGCAGCTTGTCGTCCGCATGCAGCTGTTCCATGAAGGCCTTGACCGAGCTGCGCACCACGCTGCGTTCGGTGCCGGCGCGGCCCCGTGCCTTGCCGATGATCTGCCGCAGCGACGCGCCAGCCTGCTCGATCAGGGCCACGGCCAGTTCGTCCACGTCCCGGAACTGGCGATAGAAGCTGTTGGGCGCAATGCCAGCCTCGCGGGCGATCTCGCGCAGGCTCAGCGTGGAGACGCTGCGGTGCGGGCCCAGCAGCTTCAACGCGGCCCGCATGATGTCTTCACGCGAAATGTGCGCCTTGCGACCCGGCCCCTGGGGCAGCACAGGTGCCGGCTCGGCAGCCGCCAGCGCCGGATCGGCTGCGGGCGCCGGCGGGGTCGGAGGCAAGGTGGAAGCCAGGGCGCTGTTCATGGGCATCAGGGTGACCAGCGATGATACCGGCCTGCCGCGTGCAGTGCGCAAGGCTGCGCTGCGTCAATTAACCCTCAATTAATATACGGCTGTATAGACGCGCGTATTGACGGCCGTATACTGCAGGCATCACCTTGACCGGAGTGCCTGTGTCCACGACCTTGACGCGCCCGGCCCAACGCACGGGCTACGCGCATTCGCTGATCGATCCTGCCCTGTTCGACTTCTGGGCCGGCCAGTTCAACCCGCTTTGGACCTGGGCCCGCCCACTGGCACGCATCGTCGAGCGCCGCGCCGCGTCGGAAGGCGCCGTGACCCTGGTGTTGAAGCCCAACCGCCATGTCGGCCCGGTGCAGCCTGGCCAGCATTTGCAGGTCGGCGCCGAAATCGACGGCCACCGAGTCAACCGCAGCTACAGCCTGAGCCGCCTGCCGGGCGCCGATGGCCTGCTGTCCATCACCGTCCAGGCCGTCGACCAGGGCCGCCTCTCCACCCACTTGTGCCAGCATGCCCGCGTGGGCGACCTGCTGAGCGTTGGCGCCGCCTTTGGCGACATGACGGTGCCGGCCCAGCCGAATGGCCGCTGGCTGCTGCTGGCCGCCGGTAGCGGCGTGACGCCCTTCCTGAGCCTGGTGCCCGCGCTGCTGCAGCACCCGCAGGCCGAGGTCCAGCTGGTGGTCTGGGCGCGCCAGCGCGACCGCCTGATCGAAGCCGATGCACTGCGCGCGCTGGCCCGCCAGCACCCTCGCTTCAAGCTGCATTTTGTGCTGACCCGCGAGGCCGCGCTGGCCGAGGGTGAATCCGCCGGCCGGCTGTCGGCCGA
>NZ_VIDT01000936.1 GCF_006519715.1 Ideonella azotifigens | reverse complement strand
GACCACGGCCTGGGCGCGGAAGCTCAGCTTGGAGAGTTGAACTTCGCGCTCGGCGGCGGCGGACACCGCATGGCTTGTGAGCAGTTCGTGCGCGTGCAGCGGCTCGCCAGCCGGCGTGGTCCGGGACAGGTGCGTCCACCAGGGGGCGGGCGATGAGCCAGCCTTCCCGGCATCAGCGGCGGCACGCTGGGCGTCTCTGAGTTGTTCAGCCTGAGCCACAGCAAGTTGAGAGACCAGATCCTCGGTTCGCGCCACCTGCCATTGCCACAGGCCCAGGCCGGCGACAGAGGCCAACGACAAGCCGACCGCCGCCGCCAAGAGCAGCCGCCGATCAGGTGCGCAGAGCGACCACCAGACCACCGAGCGACCCAGCGTTTGCCTGCTCAGATCGACCGCACGAACACTCAGTTGACGCAACGTCACCCCCCTCCGCGGCCAGTCCCCTCTCCGCGCTCCCTGTTGTTAAGAATTAACGCGCGAATTGTGGCATTGCCGCGCGTCAAAGCTTGGCCGAAAGCATTCTTGCCCAGCGGCGTCGCTGCCGTTGTTGTTTTGCTACTTCCGAAATATCTCAAACCATTGCATCGATGTGCATGAAATTTGCAATTTCATCTCATGATCGAACTGATATTCATGCTCTATTACTGAGTCAATACACCTAAATTCATGAGTAAGAAGGTCAACCGGCGAAACCGTCGCAACCCAATTTATATCAAATTTCAACACATTTTGGTACTGCAGCAAAAATTCGCGATCATGAAACGCCCCCAGCAATTTTATTTCGATGTTGGTTGCCAGAGGCTTCGCTAATAATGCGGAGCCAATATTTAAATCCGACAGCCATGCATCATGAAGAGTGCCTGGGGTATCTAAGTAGTACCGACCTGGGTCAGCTGCAAACGAAAATACATGTTCACCCAATTGATCTTTGATTTTCGATAGGTATTCAAAATATCTATCGAATCTCATCGCGCCACTAGCGTCTTTATATATATAGTTCACGATTTATATTACTTTGACGATTCGAAAATGTAAGATTGCAGATTGATTTCTTCGGAAATTTACCGCCAGCATTTATTCAACCCCAACAATTACATGCAGTCCGGATCTCTACTGCACCTACAGTCCCGATCCGCATCACACTTGGCCTCAGTTGCAGCCTCCAAAATAATGGAAAGAATCGACATAACACCCAGCGCCCCGGACGCGGAAGGCATAGACCCTCCGCGCATAAAACTTCCAACACTCCGACCCTTGATCGAGACAGTCCCCTTCTCAGGAATGAAGCCAGCGCGACGCGCCCAATCAACCGCTTGCCCGCGGCACTGATTTTCCACGCTTTCCGGAATACTCTCTGGACGCCCTAGGTGCCCATGCTTATTGAACCAACCATCTTTACCATAGAGTCCAATTTCATTCCCCTTCGGATCGTAGACGTGAATCTCCATCCCCGCCTTACCTCCGCTGCCAGGAAACTGATCCAGTCTTCCGGTATACCCTTGACCAAGATCTATTGGCCCTCCGGCCAACCCGAGGATATCGAAATAATTTAACGGATTCCCACCCACATACGCATAGGTGTTGATGCCTCCCGCGAGCCCAATGGGATCCGACTCTATGTACCTGCCACTGGTCGCCCGGTAATCCCGGTTGACGTTATAGAACAGCCCGGTCTCCTTGTCGAAGGTCTGGCCCGGGAACCTGAGGTTGAGGGTGAAGGCG
>NZ_VIDT01000935.1 GCF_006519715.1 Ideonella azotifigens | reverse complement strand
AGGTCGAACTCAGCGAGGCCGAGCGCAACTGGGTGCAGCGTGCGGGCGGTGTGCGCATTGGCTTCGACCGCGAGTTCGCGCCCTTCACCAGCAGCAGCGGCCTGGGCCGTTTCGAAGGCTTGGGGGCCGACATGTTCCGGCTGGCTGCGCAGAAGGTCGGCCTGCGGGTGATCGAGCAGAGCGGCGCCAGCTTTGCCGACACCTATGAGCGCGCGGCGCGGGGCGAGCTGGACGTGGTCGTCGGCATGGCGCGCACCGAGTCGCGCCGGGCGCTGTTCGACTTTGTCGGGCCGTTCTCGTCATCGCCCACCGTGCTCGTCATGCGCAGCAGCGACCCGCGCCAGTGGCGCACGCCGGACGACATCGAGAGCGGCTCGCTGGGTTTGCTGAGGGAGCATTTCCTGCTGCCGCAGCTGCGCTCGCGCCGCCCCGGGCTGGCGCTGGCCGAGTTCTCGTCGCAGGCCGAGATGCTGGCGGCGCTGGACACTGGCGAGGTGGCCGCGGCCATTGGCAATGCCACCGTCATCAACCGCCTGATCGACGCGCGCTACACCGGTCGGCTGCGCCTGACCGGCGTGCTGCCGGATGCCGACAGCGAACTGTTCTTCGGCGTGCGCAAGTCCAGGCCCGAGCTGGCGCGGCTGCTGGAGAAAGGCTTCGAGGCCATCACGCCCGGCGAGGCGGCCGACATCAAGCGGCGCTGGCTGCTGGTCTCGGTGCAGCCCGGGCTGACCTGGGTGGACGTCACCAGCTGGGCAGTGCCGATTGCGCTGGGCGGCCTGCTGGTGATCTGCATGATGTGGCTGGCCAACCGCCGGCTGAAGCTGGCCCACTTGGCCGAGCGCGAGGCGCGTGCTGACGCAGAACGGGCAATCGAAGCGCACCGGCGGGCGGAAGCCTTGCTGAACGACGTGGCCGCCCACGTGCCGGGCATCGTCTTTCGCTACGTCGTCCGGCCGGACGGCAGCTTCGCCCACCGCTATACCTCGCCCGGCACGATGCGCTTCATGGGCGTCGACCAGCTGGACCCGACGCGCTCCATCCTGCGCGAGGTGATTGACCGCGTGCGCGAGGACCACCGGGCCGGCGCGTTGGCCGCTGAGCGGGCGTCCATGCGCACAGGCCAGCCTTTCAAGCTGACGGTGGCCTACCTGAACCCCGAGCGCGGCAGCCGCTGGGTGCATGCGGAAGCGGTGCAGCGCACCGAGCCGGACGGCACGCGGGTGTGGACGGGCTATGTGGTGGACGTGAGCGCCGAGCGTGAACTGCAGGCCAGGCTGGCACGCGAGGCCGAGTCGCGCAACCTGCTGATGGCCTCGGCCAGCCACGAGCTGCGCGCACCCACGCACCTGCTGTCGCTGGCCCTGCAGTCGGTCAGCGACCGGGGGCTGGACGCGCAGCAGGCCGGTGCGCTGGAGATTGCCCGCCAGTCGGCGCAGACCTTGACCCAGCTGCTCAACGACGTGCTGGACGCCGCACGCTTTTCCACCGACGCCATCAAGCTGCGCCCCCGCAGCTTCGACCTGCAGGCCCTGCTCACCGAAGTGGCCGGTGCCTGGCGCGCGGCCGCCGGCAGCAAGGGGCTGGTGTTCGAGCTGCATGCCTCGCCGGACCTGCCGCGCCGGGTGGTGCTGGATCCGCTGCGGCTCAAGCAGCTGCTGACCAACCTGCTCAGCAATGCCTGCAAGTACACCGCCGCCGGCCGGGTCTGGCTGGAAGCCTCG
>NZ_VIDT01000934.1 GCF_006519715.1 Ideonella azotifigens | reverse complement strand
AATGAAGCGGGTGTAGGCGTTGGCCGGGCGGTTGCCGCCTTGCGGCGGCGGCACCGGGCGCGGGGTGTTCGGTTTAGAGGAAGTCATCGGCGCCTCCCGATGCCAGCACGATCTGGCCTTCGTCGACCAGGCGGCGGACGATCTTCAGCAGTTCCTTCTGCTCGGCTTCGACTTCGGAAACACGCATCGGGCCGCGCGATTCCAGATCCTCGCGCAGCGTTTCGGCGGCGCGGCTGGACATGTTGCGGAAGACCTTCTCGCGCATCTCGGCGGTGGCGCCCTTCAGCGCCACGACCAGCGAGTCGCTCTGGACTTCCTTCAGCACGGCCTGGAAGCCCTTGTCGTCGAGCTTGTTCATGTCCTCGAAGGTGAACATGTTGTCCATGATCTTCTGGGCCAGGTCGCCGTCGGCTTCGCGGATGTAGTCCAGCACCGAGGTCTCGACCGAGGAGCCCATCATGTTGATGATCTCGGCCGCGGCCTTGGCGCCGCCCAGCGAGGCCTTGCGCAGGCGGTCGCCGCCGGCCAGCACCTTGTTCAGCACTTCGTTCAAGTCCTTCAGCGCAGAAGGCTGGATGCCGTCCAGCGTGGCAATGCGGATCAGCACTTCGTTGCGCTGGCGCTCGGTGAATGACTTCAGCACGGTGGAGGACTGGTCGAAGTCCAGGTGCACCAGGATGGCCGCGATGATCTGCGGGTGTTCGTTGCGCAGCAGCTCGGCCACCGAGCCGCCGTCCATCCACTTCAGGCTCTCGATGCCGCTCACATCGCTGCCCTGCAGGATGCGGTCGATCAGCAGGTTGGCCTTGTCGTCGCCCAGGGCCTTGCGCAGCACGGCCTTGACGTATTCGTCGGTGTCGGCCACCAGCATGTGCTGGGCTTCGGCCTGCTTGCTGAATTTCTCCAGCACCCGCTCGACCCGCTCGCGCGGGATGACCTTCAGCCGGGCAATGGTTTCGCCCAGCTTCTGGACCTCCTTGGGCCCGAGGTGCTTGAACACGCCAGCCGCCTCTTCCTCCCCGAGGGACATCAGGAGGATGGCGGCGTTTTCGGCGCCTTCGTCGTCTTTCGAATTTCCAGCCATGGGGTCGTTCGTTGCCTGTTCAGGTGGCGATTTCGCCGGTCACCCATTCGCGCATGATGTTGGCCACGGCGCCTGGGTTGTCACGGGCCAGCCGTCTTGCGGCTTCCAGCTGGGTGTTCTCAAGAGGTGCCTCAAGCGCAGGCAGTCCACTGCCGCCGGCCAGGGCCGGCAGGATGTTGTCGTCATCCACCACCGCATCGAGCTGCTGGCCCTTGTCGTCCTTCTCGACCTCGATCGGCGTCAGCACCTGGCGGATGCCAGGCCGGATCACGCCAAAGATCAAGGCCAGGGCCACCAGGGTCAATGCTGCAGGCACGCCGGAGGCACGCGCCAGGTCCAGCAGCCACGGCTGCTTCCACAGTGGCAGATCGTCGGCCGCAGGTTCGGTGACAGGCTTGAACGGCGCGTTGATGACCTTGACCGAGTCGCCGCGCTCCTTGCTGAAGCCCACGGCTTCCTGCACCAGCGCGGTCAGCTTCTCGATTTCCTCGGGCGGCAATGGCAAGGTGGTGGTCTTGCCCTTGGCATCGGTCGAGGTGCGGTGGTTGACCACCACGGCAGCGTTCAGCCGGCGCACCGCGCCAGTGGCATTGCGCGTCACGCGCACGGTCTTGTCGACCTCGTAGTTGGTGGTGGCTTCG
>NZ_VIDT01000933.1 GCF_006519715.1 Ideonella azotifigens | reverse complement strand
ACGCGCTGGGCCTGGGCCTGCTGACCGACACCCAGCACCGCCCGCTGGACAGCAGCGGCGTGGCCGTCGAAGACCTGTTCTACATCGGCCCGATGCTCAAGGCCCAGCACTGGGAAGCCACCGCCATCCCCGAACTGCGCCAGCATGCCGCGCAGACCGCGCAGGCGGTGCTGGCGGAATACGCTGTTCGCTGCCAGGTGGAGCGCGCAGCGGCTTGAGCCACGGCCGCCGGCATTGCCGCTGGCCGTGTCATGGGGGTGATGTAATTCAGGAGTGAGCCGCACCCCGAACCGAGCTTTTGAAGACGCCCCGGCCTGGCTTCGCAGCCTGTGGCCGGCCGAATCCGCCGTCGGTGCCGCCGAGCGGCTGCGGTCCTGCGCTGGCGCGCTGGTCGGCATCCTGCTGTGCGGGGCATTGAGCGCCGTGCTGCTGGGCCAGTCGGCACAGGCCTTCTGGCTGATTGCGCCGATGGGCGCGTCGGCCGTGCTGCTGTTCGCGGTGCCGGCCAGCCCGCTGGCGCAGCCCTGGTCCATCGTCGGTGGCAACCTTTGCGCCGGGCTCATCGGGGTGTGCTGCGCCAAGCTGATCGCCGTCCCGGTGGCGGCAGCCTGCGTGGCGATTGCACTGGCGATTGCCGCGATGTTCGCGTTGCGCTGCCTGCATCCGCCCAGCGGTGCGGTGGCCCTCACGGCGGTGCTCGGCGGCCCGGCCGTGCACGCAGCCGGCTTCGGCTTCGTGCTGGTGCCTGTGCTGCTGAACAGCCTGCTGCTGCTGGCCGTGGCCCTGGTCTACAACCGTGCGCTGGGCCGGCGTTACCCGCATGCGCAGCGCCTCGCGCCCCCGCCTTCGCATGCCACGGCAGACCCCGCGCCCACTGCCAGGCTGGGCTTCAAGCCGGAAGACCTGCTGGCCGTGCTGAAGGGCCATGGCCAGGTGCTGGACATCTCGGTGGACGATCTCGACACGCTGTTCCGCCGCACCGAGCAGCAGGCCTTCCGCCGCCGCTTCGGCGAGACCCGCTGCCGCGACCTGATGTCGCGCGACGTGCTGACGGTCGACTACGCCACCGAGCTGGCCGATGCCTGGCGCCTGATGCACACGCACCAGGTGCAGGCCCTGCCGGTGGTGGACCGGGCGCGCCGCGTGATCGGCATCGTCACCCGCGGCGACTTCCTGCAGCACGTGGACCTGGGCGACTACCGCAGCGTGGGCAGTCGCCTGGGCGCCTTCCTGCGCCGCACCGCGCACAGCCACTCCAGCAAGCACGAGGCGGTCGGCCAGATCATGCACACGCCGGTCGTCACGGTGCCGCAGGACACGCCGATCGCCGAACTCGTGCCGCTGATGGCCGGCGCCGGCCTGCACCACCTGCCGGTGGTCGACGACGCGCGCCGCCTGGTCGGCATCGTCACCCAGACCGACCTGGTCGCGGCGCTGTACGAAACCAGCCTGGCCGCATTGCGCGAGCCGGCGGCGGCCTGAGCATGCTGCAGCCCATCACCGGTTTTCACCAGGACGAGGAAGGCCATTGGGTGGCCGAACTGGCCTGCGGCCACAACCAACACGTGCGCCATGACCCGCCCTGGCAGAGCCGGCCGTGGACGCAGACGGTCGAAGGCCGGCACCGGGTGTTGGGGCAGGTGCTGGAATGTCGCAAGTGCGATGCCGGCGCGCCGCCGGACCTGCCAGGCGTCTGAACGGGCTGAGCAGCCTGCGCCGGCCAGG
>NZ_VIDT01000932.1 GCF_006519715.1 Ideonella azotifigens | reverse complement strand
GAAGGCATGGGGCGATTCTCGTCGCCTGCGCCGGCAGCTTTGCCGGACCAACCCTGCGCGGAGGCGGGAATGCACCCGGCTGGTGGCCCTTTCCGCCCGCTTTCGTAGGAGTTGTTCGGAATCCGGGAAGGATTCGAGGGCGGGCCACCGCTTCAATCACTCCGGCAAGTTGAAGAGGACTTGTTGACGCTGTCCAGCGCGCCGCCGTGCCGTGCCGAGTCAGGCATGCACCGGCGCCTGCATCCCTTTTTCCCATTTGCATGGAGCACATCATCATGTCGGTGAATCAAATTTGGGGCCGTCTGGCCCTGGGGTCTCTCTTGTCGGTGCTGGCCGCCTGCGGCGGCGGCGGTGGCGATGACGACAAGAGCAGCGGCAGCGGGCAATCCCTCGACGTCGCAGGGACCTGGGACATTGCCGAAACCAAGGGCAGCAACAACTGTGGCGACCCGGTGGGCGAAAAGACGCTCTACAGCGTCACCATCCAGCAGACCGGCAATTCGCTGAAGCTGCAGACCGAAGACGGGCAGGTGTTCAACGGCTCGATCCAGACGGACACCGTGGAATGGACCGGCAGCTATCCCGAAGAGGGCGGCACCACCACCTTGAACGAGCTGAAGGTGACGGTGACCTCGGATGCCAAGAGCCTCAGCGGGTCTTCCTCCTGGACCTGGACCAAAGGCAGTGAATCCTGCTCCGGAACCACGGAGGTGAGCGGCACCCGAGCGGCGTCCTGAAGCTCAGGGCTTGCCGGGATCGCCCAGGCAGCTGCGGCGCAGTTCGATGGCCTTGCGTGTCTGCGGGTGCGCATCGCCTGCGGTGCGCTGCAGAAACGGGATGGCCTGGTCGAAGTTGGCGCGAGCCTGCTCGGCCTGGCCGACATGGCATTGGGCTTCGGCGAGTGCGGACTGCATGACCCCGCGCCGGGAATCGTCCGCGGGCAAGGCCTTGCTCGCCAGTTCCCAGGTGCGGCTGTGCCAGCGCAGAGCTTCGTTCCAGCGCTTGAGCTGGGCCAGGCTGCCGCCCACGTGGTACGCCGCGACCAGCGTCTCCGGGTGCGACTCGCCGTCCAGGCGCTTGTCCACCTCGTGCACATGCTCGAAGAGGGGCAAGGCATCCGCGCTGCGGCCGCTGTGTTCATACAGCACACCCAGGTTGACCGTCAGCACGCGGGTGTTCGGCGCTTCTTCGCCAAAGCGGCGCCGCAGGATCTCCAGCACGCGCCGGTACTCGGCCTCCGCCTCGCCAAACCGCTGCAGGCTTTCATAGACGCCAGCCAACTCGCCGCCCGCGGTGAGGGTGAGGTCGTGTTCCTCGCCCAGTGTTTCGCGGGCCAGGGACGTGGCGCGTGCCAGGATTGGCAGCGCCTCGGGGTTGCGGTCGGCCCGCTCGTAGCCTTCCCCGAGCCCGATCAAGGCCCGGACCAGCCGCGCATCGCGCGGGCCGTAGAGGGCGGTCTGTCGTTGCAGCAGGTCGCTGAACGCCTGGATGGCAGCGTCGCCGCGGTTGGCGACCACGTAGGCCTCGCCCAGGCGGCCGAGGAAGGCCTCGATGCGGTCGGGCTGTTCGGCTGCCAGCGCCTGGTAGGCGCCGCGCTGCGCCTCCATGGCCTGGATTGCCGCGGTGTAGTGGCCTGCCCGGAAGTCCAGCCAGGCGAGCGCGGTCGCCAGTCCGAGCGCCGTGTCTGCCGCCAGAGGCGCGCGTGAACCCAGGTCCTTGGCCTCC
>NZ_VIDT01000931.1 GCF_006519715.1 Ideonella azotifigens | reverse complement strand
CAAGCGCATGGGCTCGCCCAGCAGGCTGGCCTGCTGCCCGGCCTGGCGGCGCTTGGCCCAGGCGAACGTGGGCAGGCCCACGGCGATGGCGCCGCCCATCACCAGCGCCAGCGAAGGGTCCCAGGCGCCCAGCAGGTCCAGGAAGCCCAGCACCTTGGCCGGCTGCACCATGCCGGAGACGATCAAGCCCAGGCCGAAGACCAGGCCCGATGCCAGTGCGGCCAACAGGATGCGGATGCGGTTCACAGCACACCTCCATGCCGCACCAGCGCGACGGTGACGAAGCCCGCGGCCATGAACACCAGCGTGGCCACCAGCGAGCGGCCCGAGAGCCGCGACAGCCCGCAGACGCCATGGCCACTGGTGCAGCCCGCACCGTAGCGCGTGCCCACGCCCACCAGCAAGCCGGCCACGATGAGCAGCCCGCTGGAGGCCTCGATCTTCAATGGCGGCATTGCCCCCGCCGCACGTACCAGCCAGGGCGCAAGCAACAACCCGATCAGGAAAGCCAGCCGCCAGCGGCTCTCTCCCGGCGACGGGCGCAAGAGCCCGCCGAGGATGCCGCTGATGCCGGCCACGCGGCCCAGCAGCAAGGCCATGGCCGCAGCGGCCAGGCCGATCAGGGCGCCACCGGCCAGCGCGGGCCAGGGCGTGAAGGAGGACCAGTCGATGTGCATGAGGCTTACTCCTTGGGACAGTAGAGGCGGTACATCACCGCCAGGATTTCCAGCAACCGCGCATCGGCCACCTGGTAATGGATGCGCTTGCCATCGCGCCGCGTGCTGACCACGCCTTCTGCGCGCAACACACCCAGCTGCTGCGACAGCGTGGGCTGGCGAATGCCCAGCCGCGCTTCGAGTTCACTCACGCTGCGCTCGCCCTGCGACAGCTCGCACAGCAGCAGCAGGCGGTCTTCATTGCCCAGCACCTTCAGGGCAGCCACGGCTTCGGCCGCGGCGCCTCGCAGGCGCTGGGGATCGATGCGGGACACGACAGACATCACGAACTCACCCGGGTTTGAGCCAGCGCAAACCCCTGCGCCGGTATTCATTATGTATTTGAATATATCATTGTTTTGTAAATTGTCATGGAGACACCGCATGTCCAAGTCCGCATCGCCCGTCGTGCAAGCCTTCTTCGATCCGGCCACGGCCACCGTCTCGTACGTGGTGCACGACCCGGCCACCCGCCGCGCCGCCGTGGTCGACCCGGTGCTGGACTTCGACGCCAAGTCCGGCCGCACCGGCACGCACTCGGCACAGGCACTGGTGGACTGGGTGCAGGCGCAGGCGCTGCAGGTGGACTGGATCCTGGAAACCCATGCGCATGCCGACCACCTCTCGGCCGCGCCCTGGGTGCGGGCACAGGTGGGCGGACGCATTGCCATCGGCGCGGCCATCCGCCGCGTGCAGGCCGCATTTGCGCCGCTGTTCAACCTGGGGCCGGACTTCCACCCGGACGGCCGCGACTTCGACCACCTGTTCGAGGACGACGAGGTTTTCGCAGTGGGCGAACTGACCGCCCGCGCGCTGGCCGTGCCGGGCCACACGCCGGCTGACATCGCCTTCCAGATCGGCGACGCGGTGTTCGTTGGCGACACCTTGTTCATGCCCGACGTGGGCACCGCGCGAGCCGACTTTCCCGGCGGTGATGCGACCCAGCTCTACCGCTCCATCCAGCGGCTGCTGGCCTTGCCGGCCGAGACCCGCCTGTTCGTCTGCCACGACTACCCG
>NZ_VIDT01000930.1 GCF_006519715.1 Ideonella azotifigens | reverse complement strand
GAGGCCGCCTGACCCCAACGCTGAACCATGGCTGAGCGCCTGCCCGCTTCGGTGCGCCGCCATGCGCTGATGCTGATCGGCGTCGGCTTGATCGCCGTGCTGGCCGCGGTGGCCTGGGTGCAGTCGCGCCAGTTCGTGCTGTTCAGCGCCAGCATGCAGCGCAACGAGGACAACCGCGTCTGGCACCTGGTCGAGCTGGAAACCGAAACCCTGCTGCTGCGCGACGCACTGGAGGCCGCGGCCGCCCACCCGGACGCCGCCAGCCAGGTCTCCCTGCGCCAGCGGCACGAGCGCTTTGCCAACCAGGTGCAGCTGCTGCTCAAGCCGGGCCGCGACGGCAACGAGCCCAACGACGGTGCGCTGCCCGAGCTGCTGGGCGCCAAGCCCCAGGCCTTGCAGCGCCTGCTGAACTCGCTGGTGCGCCAGGTGGACCTGGTGCTGCAGCGCAGCGGCCCGGCCGAGCCAGCGCTGCTGCACAGCCTGGCCGACGAGATGGCGCTGCTGCAAACCCCTGTGCATGCACTGGCCGACGAGGCCAATGCCCGCAGCCATGCCCAGACGCTGTGGCGCAACAGCAGCATCCGCAGCCAGATCCACCTCGGCGTGGGCCTGACGGCGCTGCTCAGCCTGATGACGCTGGCCTTCGCCGCGGTGCTGCTGCGCCAGTGGCACGCCAGCCAGCAGCGCGGCGCCGAGCTGGAGCACCTGGCCGACAGGCTGAAAAGCGCCCGCGAGGCGGCCGACAGCGCCAACCAGGCCAAGAGCGTGTTCCTGGCCAACATGAGCCACGAGCTGCGCACGCCATTCAACGGCCTGCTGGGCATGCTCAGCCTGCTCGAAGACACCCGGCTGGACGTGGAGCAGACCCACTTCGTGCACACCGCGCGCGACTCGGCCGAGCACCTGCTGGCCATCCTGAACGACATCCTGGACCTCTCGCGCCTGGAGTCCGGCCGCATGACGCTGGACCTGCGGCCGCTGCGCCTGGGCGCGCTGCTGCGCGAGGTCGAATCCACCATGGGCCCGGCCGCACACGCCAAGGGCCTGGCGCTGGAATGCCTGGTCGACCCGCAGCTGCCGGAATGGCTGCTGGGCGACGGCACGCGCATCCGCCAGGTGCTGTTCAACCTGCTGTCGAACGCGGTCAAGTTCACCGAGCACGGTCGCATCCGGCTGATCGCCCAGCCCGCCGGCGCGCTGGACGCGCAGCAGCGCTTGCCCGTGCAACTGCAGGTGATCGACACCGGGGTGGGCATTGCGCCGGTCGTGCAGGGCCGGCTGTTCCAGCGCTTCAGCCAAGGCGACGACCGCATCTCGCGCCAGTACGGCGGCGCCGGCCTGGGGTTGGAGATCACCCGCAACCTGGCGCGGCTGATGGACGGCGAAATCCGCATGCGCAGCCAGCTCGGCCAGGGCAGCGAATTCAGCGTGGTGCTGCCGCTGCGGCCTTGCAAGCCGCCACAGGCCGAAGGCATTGCAAGCGGCGCGCCGCCGGCCCGCGCGCTGGATGTGCTGGTCGCCGAGGACCATGCGACCAACCGCATGGTGGTCGGCACGCTGCTGTCGCGCCTGGGCCACCAGGTGCGTTTTGCGCGCAATGGCGAAGAAGCGCTGCGCGAGGCCGAGCGCCATTGCCCGGACCTGATCCTGATGGACCTGCACATGCCCGGCATGGACGGCCTGGAAGCCACCCGCCAGCTGCGCCGCCGCGCGCCGCCGCTGGGCCGGGTGCGGGTC
>NZ_VIDT01000093.1 GCF_006519715.1 Ideonella azotifigens | reverse complement strand
GCCGGCCGCCAGGTCTGGCGCCTGCCGCTGGGCAGCGATGTCAGCTTCCCAATGGCCACCGTCGTGCGCGACGGCAAGGTTTTCGCCGCCTCCGACAACGGCAGCGTGGTGGCAGTGGAGGCCGCGACAGGCCGTGAAATCTGGCGCACCCGGGTGGACGGCAAGCTCAGCGCCGGCGTGGGCAGCGACGGGCGTTTTGCCGCGGTGGTCACGCAGGACAATGAACTCGTCGTGCTGGACGCTGGCAAGGACAAGTGGAAGGCTCGGCTGGACGCCCGCGTGGTGACCGCGCCGCTGGTGGCGGGCGAGCGCGTGTTCGTGATGAGCGTGGACCGCGCCGTCTCGGCCTATGACGTGCTGGACGGCCACAAGCTCTGGACGCTGCGCCGTCCCGGCGACGCGCTGACGCTGGCCCAGTCCTCGGTGCTGGCCGCCTACAAGGACACGCTGCTGGCCGCCCAGGGCTCGCGTCTGCTGGGCCTGGACCCGACCCAGGGCAATGTGCGCTGGGAAGCCACCGTGGCCACGCCGCGCGGCACCAACGAGGTCGAGCGCCTGTCCGATCTGGTCGGCCCGCCGGCCCGCAATGGCAATGTGCTGTGCATGCGTGCGTTCCAGACCGGCGTCGGCTGCGTCGATGCGGACCGTGGCGCAGTGCTGTGGACCATGCCCGGCGGCGGCGTGCAAAGCGTGGCGGCCGATGCTGACTACGTGTTCAGCGCAGACGCTTCGGACCGCATCAGCGCCCGTCGCCGTCGCGACGGCAACACCGTCTGGACCAACGAACGCTTCCTGAACCGCGGCCTGAGCGCACCGATCTCGGTCGGCAAGACGGTGGTGTTCGGTGATTTCGAAGGCCAGGTGCACTTCCTGTCGCGTGACGCCGGCACGCCGCTGCTGCGTCTGCCGACCGACGGCTCGGCGGTGATCGGCGTGCCGGTGCTATCCGACACCACGATGGTCGTGACGACCCGCAATGGCGGCTTGTTCGGCTTCCGTCCTGAATGACTGATTTGACCCGAGGCCTGGCTTGAAACCCGTGATTGCCCTTGTCGGCCGGCCCAATGTTGGCAAGTCGACCCTGTTCAACCGGATGACCAAGAGCCGCGACGCGATCGTGGCCGATTTCTCCGGACTGACACGCGACCGCCACTATGGCGACGGCCGTCTCGGCAACCGTGAATTCATCGTCGTCGACACCGGCGGCTTCGAGCCCGACAGCACGACCGGCATCGTCAAGGAAATGGCGCGCCAGACGCGCCAGGCCGTGGCCGAGGCCGACGTGGTGGTGTTTGTCGTCGACGTGCGCAACGGCTTGTCCGGGCAGGACCACGACATTGCCCGCTTCCTGCGCCAGGCCAACAAGCGCGTGCTGCTGACGGTGAACAAGGCCGAAGGCATGCAGGAATCGCCACTGCTGGCCGAGTTCTACGAACTGGGCATGGGCGAGCCGCACCCCATCTCGGCGGCGCATGGGCAGGGCATTCGCAGCCTGCTGGAAGCTGCGCTTGAAGACTTTCCCGAGGACGAGGATGAGCCCGAAGACGAGGCCGACGGTCCGATCCGCCTGGCGGTGGCCGGCCGGCCGAACGTCGGCAAGTCCACGCTGATCAACACCTGGCTGGGCGAGGAGCGCCTGATCGCCTTCGACATGCCCGGCACCACGCGCGACGCCATCAAGGTGCCGCTGGAGCGTGACGGACAGCGCTTCGAGCTGATCGACACCGCGGGCCTGCGGCGCAAGGGCAAGGTCTTCGAGGCGATCGAGAAGTTCTCGGTCGTCAAGACGCTGCAGGCGATTGCCGACGCCAACGTGGTCGTGCTGATGATAGACGCGACGCAGGGTGTCAGCGAGCAGGATGCGCACATCGCCGGCTACATCCTCGATTCCGGACGGGCGGTGGTGATTGCCATCAACAAGTGGGATGCCATCGACAGCTACCAGCGCCAGACGCTGGAGCGCTCGATCGAGTCCCGTCTGGCCTTCCTGAAGTTCGCTCCGCTGCTGAACATCTCGGCGCTGCGGCGCCAGGGTCTGGGCCCGCTGTGGAAGGCGATTGCCGACGCGCATGCGTCCGCCACCTGCAAGATGCCCACGCCCGTGCTGACGCGCCTTTTACATGAGGCGGTGGAGCACCAGAATCCCAAGCGCGTGGGGGCCTACCGGCCGAAGATGCGTTATGCGCACCAGGGGGGCATGAATCCTCCCATCATCGTGATCCACGGCAATTCGCTGGAGCACGTCACCGAAGTCTACAAACGCTATCTCGAAGGGCGTTTCCGGGAACATTTCAAGCTGGTGGGCACGCCTTTGCGCATTCAGATGAAACTTTCAGGGAACCCATTTGCTGAAAACGAACACTGACTCTTGGTGCCACGCAATGTGGCGCCGGGCGGCCTGTGTTAACGTGCAAGCCGTCTTCATCTTTCCAACACGGAGCATATCGTGAGCAACAAAGGGCAACTCCTGCAAGACCCCTTCCTGAACCTCCTGCGCAAGGAGCATGTGCCGGTGTCCATTTATTTGGTCAACGGTATCAAGCTGCAAGGGCACATCGAGTCGTTCGACCAATATGTCGTGCTGCTGCGTAATACCGTGACCCAAATGGTTTACAAGCACGCCATTTCCACCGTCGTGCCGGGCCGCGCGGTCAACTTCCACGCCGCTGACGCGGGCGAAACCAACTGAAGCCCTTTCCCCGTTTCCTCATTGCCGACCGGCGCCACCGGATGATGCCGTGAGCGCCCCCGCGTCCGCCCCGGACCAGGTCAATGCCAACCAGCCCCGCGCGGTGCTGGTGGGCGTGGACCTGGGTCCGGGTTCTTCTTTTGAGGCCACGCTGGATGAGCTGGCGTTGCTGGCCGAATCGGCTGGCGACCTGGCTGTCGCGCGCGTGGTCGCCAGGCGCAAGTCGCCGGACCCGGCGCTGTTTGTCGGTTCAGGCAAGGCTGATGAGATCAAGCTGCTGGTGCAGGCCCATGGCGCCCACGGCGTGATCTTCGACCAGGCCCTGTCGCCTGCGCAGCAACGCAACCTGGAGCGCCACCTCGGCGTGCCGGTGTCCGACCGCACTGCGCTGATCCTCGAGATCTTCGCGGCCCGCGCGCAGAGCCACGAAGGCAAGCTGCAGGTCGAACTGGCTCGGCTGCAATACCTGTCGACCCGCCTGGTGCGGCGCTGGAGCCACCTGGAGCGCCAGCAAGGTGGTACCGGTGTGCGCGGTGGCCCTGGCGAAGCCCAGATCGAGCTGGACCGCCGCATGATCGGCGACCGCATCAAGGCGATCAAGGAGCGGCTGGTCAAGGTCAAGCGGCAGCGCAGCACCCAGCGGCGCGCGCGCGAGCGCAGCGGCACCTACAGCGTCTCGCTGGTCGGCTACACCAATGCCGGCAAGTCCACGCTGTTCAATGCGCTGACCAAGGCCCGCACCTACGCTGCCGACCAGCTGTTCGCGACCCTCGACACGACGACACGTTCGCTGTACCTCGGCGAAGCCGGGCGTTCGGTCTCGCTGTCCGACACGGTCGGCTTCATCCGCGACCTGCCGCACAAGCTGGTCGAGGCTTTCCGCGCCACGCTGCAGGAGGCGGCGGATGCCGATGTGCTGCTGCACGTGATCGACGCCGCTGGCCCGCATCTGCAGGACCAGCAGGCCGAGGTCGAACGGGTGCTGGAAGAAATCGGTGCCGACGGCTTGCCGCAGGTCCTGGTCTACAACAAGCTGGACATGATCGAGTCCAGCCAGCGGCCGCGCCAGCTTCGCGATGAACTGACGCGTGCCAACGGCCAACGTGTGCCACGGGTGTTTGTCAGCGCCAGGACCGGCGAGGGCCTGGACCTGCTGCGCCAGCTGATTGCCGAGTACGCCGCACCTGCACCCGACTTGAATCCGCGTGGCGTCGTCACCACCTTGCCTGATGGGCGGGCGGTGGCGGCGGTGCGCGGCGAAGGTGAATCCGACGACGCCTGGCCGGTAGACTGACCGGCCACGACGGCGCTTGAGCTCCTCCTGACGTTTTCCGACCTTTCTCCGAATGGCATGACCATGCGTGAACTTCCCCAACGGGCCGGATTCTTCGGCCGACTGTCAGCCCTGGCAAGTGCCAGCCAGGCCTTGTTGCTCGGCTCGTTGCAGCGCAAGCGGCCCAGCCCGGCCGGCGCGACCGTGGTGCTGAGCAATGGCCGCAACGACGGCCCGCCTGACCTGGACGAGCTCTGGCGCGACTTCAATCGCAAGTGGTCCAACTTGTTTGGTGGCAAGTCCACGCCACCGGGCGGCAGCGGGCCGGACGGCTTCCAGCCGGACATGAAAAGTGCCGGCATCGGCGTCGGCCTGATCGCCGCGGTGGTGGTGCTGATCTGGGCCGGCAGCGGCGTGTTCATCGTGCAGGAAGGCCACCAGGCCGTGGTGACCACTTTTGGCCGTTACAGCAGCACGCTGGAAGCGGGTCTGCGTTGGCGCATGCCGTATCCCGTCCAGGCGCACGAGATCGTGCCGACCACGCAGCTGCGTTCGGTCGAGGTCGGGGGTCAATCGGTGGCGCAGGCGACCGGTTTGCGTGACTCCTCGATGCTGACGCAGGACGAGAACATCGTCGACATCCGCTTCACCGTGCAGTTCACGCTGAAGGATGCGCGCCAATACCTGTTCCAGAACAAGAACACCGACGAAGCGGTGCGCCAGGCGGCTGAATCTGCGGTGCGCGAGATCGTCGGCCGCAGCCGGGTCGACCAGGTGCTTTACGAGCGCCGTGACGCGATCGCCGCCGAGCTGGTCAAGTCCGTCCAGGCCCAGCTCGACAAGCTGGAGGCCGGCGTGCTGATCAAGAACGTGAACCTGCAGAACGTGCAGGTGCCCGAGCAAGTGCAGGCTTCGTTCGACGACGCCTTCAAGGCCGGTGCCGACCGCGACCGTTTCAAGAACGAAGGCCAGGCCTACGCCAGCGACGTGATCCCGAAGGCGCAGGGTACGGCCGCGCGGCTGCACGAGGAGGCGGAGGGCTACAAGGCCAGCGTGATCGCGACCGCCGAAGGCGATTCGCAGCGCTTCAATTCCGTCTATGCCGAATACCAGAAGGCACCCGCCGTCACACGCGACCGGCTCTACATCGACACCATGCGCGAGGTCTACAGCAACGTCAGCAAGGTCATGGTGGACAGCCGCAACGGTTCCAACCTGCTGTATCTGCCGCTGGACAAGCTGATGCAGCAAGCAGGTGGCGGCGCGGTCGGCTCGGCTTCGGGGGCGACCTCCGCGCCGGCCACGGCAGTCCAGTCCGACGTACCGGCCGCCAGCGACAACCGCGTCCGCGACAGCGCCCGTTCGCGCGACCGCGAGTCGCGCTGAGTCACGGCCTGCCTAGAAAAACGAGAACCTGAACATGAATCGTTTAGCACTGATTGCAGGTGGCGTGCTGGTCGCGCTGATGCTGGCTTCGTCCATGCTCTTCGTGGTGGACCAGCGGCAGATCGCCGTGGTGTATTCGCTCGGCGAGATCAAGGAAGTCATCGTCGAGCCCGGGCTGAAGTTCAAGCTGCCGCCGCCGTTCCAGAACCTGGTGATGCTGGACCGCCGCATCCAGACCCTGGACAGCCCGGAAACCCGGCCCATCTTCACGGCCGAGAAGAAGAGCCTGGTGATCGACTGGCTGATCAAGTGGCGCATTACCGAGCCGCGGCAGTTCATTCGCAACAACGGCGTGGACATGCGCAGCCTGGAAAACCGCTTGAGCCCGGTCGTGCAGGCGGCCTTCAATGAAGAGGTGACCAAGCGCACCGTTGGCGGCGTGCTGGCCACCGAGCGTGAGAAGGTGATGAGCGACGTCAAGGCCCGCCTGGCCGACGAAGCCAAGTCCTTCGGCATCGAGATCCAGGACGTGCGCATCAAGCGCGTTGACTTCGTCGCCAGCATCACCGACTCGGTCTACCGCCGCATGCAGTCCGAGCGGCAGCAGGTGGCCAACGAGCTGCGCTCGCAAGGCCAGGCCGAAGGCGAAAAGATCCGCGCCGATGCCGACCGCCAGCGTCAGGTGATCATGGCCGAGGCCTACCGTGACGCACAGAAGATCAAGGGCGAGGGCGATGCCGAGGCGTCCAGCCTGTATGCCGCCTCGTTCAGCCGCGATCCACAGTTCGCGCAGTTCTACCGCAGCCTGGAGGCTTACCGCTCCAGCTTCCGCAGTCGCAATGACGTGATGGTGGTGGACCCGAGCTCTGACTTCTTCAAGGCCATGCGCGGTGCCGGCGCGGCTCCGGCGGCGTCACCGGCGCGCAAGTGAAGCCTGCGCCTGGGCCGGCTGGGTCTCTGGCGATGCGGGGCGATGGAGGCGGGTGAGGGCGCATGAGTGACGTGATGTGGACCGCGCTGGCCCTGATGCTGGTGATGGAGGGCTTGCTGCCCTTCCTCAATCCAGGCATCTGGCGGGAGCTGTTCCTGCGGGCCACGCAGCTGGGCGACAAGCAGATCCGATTCCTGGGCCTGAGCAGCATGGTGCTGGGCCTCGTGCTGTTGCTGCTGTTCCGAAGCTGACCAGCATCGGCGCGACCGGCTTCGTTTGTAGGGGGTGACCTGTACAATGCCGGTTTTAACCCCCGGTGCATTTTCATGTCCTCTGCTTGGCTGTTGCCAGAGCACATTGCTGACGTCTTGCCCGCAGAGGCCAGGCGCATCGAGGAATTGCGCCGCCAGTGGCTGGATCTGGCGCGCGCATATGGGTTCGAGATGGTCATGCCGCCCTTGCTCGAACACCTGGAGTCCCTGCTTTCCGGTACCGGCCGCGCGCTGGACTTGCGGACCTTCAAACTGGTGGACCAGCTCAGCGGCCGCACCCTCGGACTGCGGGCCGACACCACGCCCCAGGTTGCGCGCATTGACGCCCACCTGCTGAACCGCGAAGGCGTGACCCGTCTTTGCTATTGCGGCCCCGTGCTGCACACCCGCCCGGCCGGCCTGCACGCCACGCGCGAGCCGCTGCAACTGGGTGTCGAGCTGTTTGGCCACGCAGGCCTGGAAGCCGACCTCGAAATCATCGAACTTGCACTGGACGGGCTGCAGGCTGCCAAGCTGTCGGGCCTGATGCTGGACCTGGGCGACGCCCGCGTGGTGCGTTCGGTGCTGGCCGGCGTGACCCTGGACACCATGGCGCTGACCGAACTGGTCGCCGCGCTGACTGCCAAGGATGGCAGCACCGTGCGCCAGATCGCCCGCGACTGCCCGGCGGCCACGCGCGATGGCCTGGCTGCCTTGCTGGACCTCTACGGCGGCGACGAAGTGCTGGCCGAGGCCCGCAAACGCCTGCCGGCGCGCGCGCCCATCAATGCGGCGCTGGATGATCTGGCCTGGCTGTCGGGCCACATCCGCCAGGCCTATCCGGATGTCCGGGTCGGCTTCGACCTCTCCGACATGAGCGGCTACGCGTACTACAGCGGCACCCGCTTTGCGGTGTATGGCCATGGGTCACCCAATGTGCTGGTGCGTGGCGGGCGCTACGACGAGGTGGGTGCGGTCTTCGGCCGCAACCGACCGGCGGTCGGCTGCAGCCTGGACCTGAAGAACCTCGCCAGCGTGGCAGGCAGCGTGCCGCCGCACGCTGCCGTGCGTGCGCCCTGGGGCGAAGATCCGGGCCTGCGAGCGGCGGTGCGTGCCTTGCGCACCCAGGGCGAAACAGTGGTCTGCATGCTGCCGGGCCACGCCGACCAGACCGAAGAATTCAACTGCGACCGTGCGCTGTGCGAGGTCGACGGACAGTGGGTGTTGCGCGCGCTTTGAGCCTTTGGCGAAACCGCCGCTGCACCGAGATGAACAACTTTTGAGAACTCGCTAGAACGCCATGCAACAAGGCAATTCTTCAGCCGCGACCATCTTGCGCGGCCGCAACGTCGTTGTCGTCGGTACCCAATGGGGCGACGAAGGCAAGGGCAAGGTCGTCGACTGGCTGACCGACCACGCCCAGGGCGTGGCCCGCTTCCAGGGCGGCCACAACGCGGGCCATACGCTGGTGATCCGTGGCGTCAAGACGGCGCTGCAGCTGATCCCTTCGGGCATCATGCGCGACGGCGTGGCCTGCTACATCGGCAACGGCGTGGTGGTCGACCCGACGCATTTGCTCAGCGAGATCGAGCGCCTGGAAAAGGCGGGTCTGGACGTGCGTTCGCGGCTGTTCATCAGCGAGTCCTGCCCGCTGATCCTGCCGTTCCACGTCGAGGTCGACAAGGCGCGTGAATCGATGCGCGAAACCAGTGGCGCCGGCAAGATCGGCACCACCGGCAAGGGCATCGGCCCGGCCTACGAAGACAAGGTCGCCCGCCGCGCATTGCGCGTGCAGGACCTGAAGCATCCGGAACGCTTCGCGAAGAAGCTGAAGGAACTGCTGGAACTGCACAACTTCGCGCTCACTGGTTACCTCAAGGGCAGCGCGCTGGAATTCCAGCCCATCTTCGACCAGGCGATGAAGATGGCCGAGGTGTTGAAGCCCATGATGGCCGACGTGGGCTACCTGATCCACAAGGCCCACCAGACTGGCGCCAACATCCTGTTCGAGGGCGCGCAAGGCACGCTGCTGGACATCGACCACGGCACCTACCCGTACGTGACCTCCAGCAACTGTGTGGCCGGCAATGCCGCCGCGGGCTCGGGCGTTGGCCCGCAGATGCTGCACTACATCCTGGGCATCACCAAGGCATACACCACGCGTGTGGGCTCCGGTCCGTTCCCGACCGAGCTGCCGATGGACGAGCCGGGCACCGTTGGCCATCACCTGTCGACCGTGGGCCAGGAGCGTGGCACCGTGACCGGCCGCCCGCGCCGCTGCGGCTGGCTGGACGCGGCAGCGCTGAAGCGCTCCATCATCATCAACGGTGTGTCCGGCCTGTGCATCACCAAGCTGGATGTGCTGGACGGCCTGAGCGAGATCAAGGTCTGCGTCGGTTACCGGTTGGACGGTCAGGCCATCGACATCCTGCCGCTGGACGCGGACGACATTGCCGCCTGCGAGCCGGTGTACGAGACCTTCCCGGGCTGGGAAGGCAGCACCTTCGGCATCACCGAATGGGACAAGCTGCCGGAAAACGCGCGCCGCTACCTGGAGCGAGTGCAGGCCCACATCGGCGCGCCGATCGACATGGTGTCCACCGGCCCGGACCGCGACCACACCATCCTGCTGCGCCATCCGTACCAGGCCTGATGTGATCCTGATCGCCTTTTCATTGCCCACCGCCAACCCGCCGGAGACCGCATGCTGACTGACGATGGCAAACACCTGTACGTGTCCTGGGACGACTACCACCTGCTGATCGAACGCCTGGCGATCCAGGTGCATGAGTCGGGCTGGCAGTTCGACCAGATCCTTTGCCTGGCGCGTGGCGGCATGCGTCCGGGCGACGTGTTGTCGCGTGTTTTCGACAAGCCGCTGGCCATCATGTCGACCAGTTCCTACCGGGCCGAAGCCGGCACCATCCAGGGCCGGCTGGACATGGCCAAGTACATCACCATGCCCAAGGGTGAGCTGGCGGGCAGGGTGCTGCTGGTGGACGACCTGTCCGACTCCGGCGAGACCTTGAAGGCCGTGGTGGACAGGCTGCGTGGCCTGCCGCAGATCCAGGAGCTGCGCTCCGCGGTCATCTGGACCAAGGCCGTGTCCAGCTACATGCCGGACTACTACGTCGAAATGCTGGCAACCAGCCCCTGGATTCACCAGCCGTTCGAAGAGTACGACAGCCTGAGGCCCGAAGGGCTGGCGAAGAAGTTTGCAGTCTGACTCGCATTTGCGGTCTGAGCTGGACCTGGACTCGCACTCGGCGGCGTGCGATGCACGCCGCCCTGAAGATGAAAGCACAAGGCACGAAGGCGCAAAGCAAAAAGGCCAGCACTTTCGTGCCGGCCTTTTTTGTTCTTCTTCGTTCTTGTTATGCTTGGTGCCCAGGAGAGGACTCGAACCTCCACGGAGTTACCCGCTAGTACCTGAAACTAGTGCGTCTACCAATTCCGCCACCTGGGCATGCGCAGTACGTTTTGGAAGGCCGTTTGAAACAGCATATTCAAGAACGTTTCACTGCACAGATCTCGGCTGCGCATTGCGTCCAGCCGAAAGATAGGACTATACCATTAAAGCCAAAAACAATACAAGCGCCGCCGCGACGGCAGGCGCCATGCTGAACGACATCGAGGGCATCGTCCTCGGCCACCGCGACGGACACGGCTTCGTGCAGCGTGGCAACGGAGAACCCGACATCTATCTTCCGCCGCAGGAAATGCGGGCCGTGCTGCACCGTGACCGCGTGCTCGTGCGCGTGGCAAGGCTGGACCGCAAGGGCAGGCCCGAAGGGCGGGTCGTTGACATCCTGGAGCGCCGCAAGACGCCCATCATCGGCCGCCTGCTGCAGGAAAACGGCATCTGGCTGGTGGCGCCGGAAGACCGGCGCTACGGCCAGGACATCCTGGTCCCGAAAAACGGGATTGCGAATGCGGTGGCCGGGCAGGTCGTGGCGGTGGAACTGACCGAGCCGGCCTCGATGTATTCGCAGCCGGTGGGCCGCGTGACCGAGGTGCTGGGCCAGATCGACGACCCGGGCATGGAGATCGAGATAGCCGTGCGCAAGTACGAGGTGCCGCACCGCTTCTCGGCCGAAACGCTGGCCCAGGCGGCAGGACTGCCGGACAAGCTGCGCGCGGTCGACCTGAAGCAGCGCATCGATTTGCGCGACGTGCCGATGGTCACCATCGACGGCGAAGACGCTCGCGACTTTGACGACGCGGTCTACTGCGAGCCTTACCAGAGTGGCCGTGGTCGCACAGCGGTGAGCGGCTGGCGCCTGATCGTCGCCATTGCCGATGTGTCGCACTACGTGAAGCCGGGCGAGCCGCTGGACGTGGACGCCTACGAGCGCGCGACCTCGGTTTATTTCCCACGCCGGGTGATCCCGATGCTGCCGGAGAAGCTGTCCAACGGGTTGTGTTCGCTGAATCCGGAAGTCGACCGCCTGACGATGGCCTGCGACATGCTGGTCGACGAGCATGGCGACGTCACGGCCTACCAGTTCTACCCGGCGGTGATCTGCTCGCAGGCGCGGCTGACCTACACCGAGGTTGCCGCGGCGCTGGGCAACACCCGTGGCCCGGAGGCTGCGAAGCGTGCCGCGGTGCTGCCGCACCTGCTGCACCTGCACGAGGTCTATCGCGCACTGCTGAAATCGCGTCAGCGGCGCGGTGCGGTGGACTTCGAAACCACCGAAACGCAAATCGTCTGCGACGAAAACGGTCGCATCGAGAAGATCGTGCCGCGGGTGCGCACTGAGGCGCACCGGCTGATTGAAGAAGCCATGCTGGCGGCCAACGTCTGCGCGGCGGACTTCATTGCCCAAGCCCAGCATCCGAGCCTGTTCCGTGTTCACGATGGCCCCACGCCCGAGAAGCGCCTGACGCTGCAAAACTACCTCAAAAGCGTCGGCGTGGGCATGACGATCAGCGAGGATCCGGCGCCGGCCGAATACCAGGCCATCGCGACGGCGACCAAGGACCGCATTGACGCGGCGCAGATCCACGCGATGCTGCTGCGCTCGATGCAGCAGGCGCTGTACACGCCCGACAACGGCGGCCACTTCGGCCTGGCGTATGAGGCATACACCCATTTCACCAGCCCGATCCGCCGTTACCCCGACCTGCTGGTGCACCGGGTCATCAAGGCCATCCTGCAGGGCAAGCGCTTTCAGCTGAGCAGCGGCTCGCTGGTCGCGGGCGCCAAGCCCGGCACGCCACCGACCAAGCCGCCCAGGGTGTCTGCCGCCGAGCAGGCGGCATGGGACGGTGCGGGCGCGCATTGCAGTGCCAATGAACGCCGGGCGGACGAAGCCTCGCGCGACGTCGAAGCCTGGCTGAAGTGCCGCTACATGCGCGAGCGCCTGGGCGAGGAATTCTCTGGCACCGTCAGCGCAGTGACGACCTTCGGCGTGTTCGTTACGCTGGACGCGCTGTACGTCGACGGCCTGGTGCACATCACCGAGCTGGGTGGCGAGTACTTCCGCTTCGACGAGGCGCGCCAGGAGTTGCGTGGTGAACGCACGGGCGTGCGTTACGCCATCGGTGCACGGGTGCGCATCCAGGTCAGCCGCGTGGACCTGGACGGTCGCCGCATCGACTTCCGCATGATCCGCGAAAACGAAGCTGATCGACCGCCGGTCAAGGGGCGCACTCCGGCGCGGGGTGAAACGAAGGCGGTTGACGAACTGGCCGAGGTCCAGGCGGCCGACCGCGCGCAGCGCCGCGTGACCAGCGCGGCCAAGTCGGCCAGGGCTTCCAAGGGTTCGGCGCGCGGCACGGCAGGCAAGGGCGCCGCCCGCAAGGCTGCGGCTACCGGCAAGCCTGCGAAAGGCGGCAAACCCGCCAAGTCCCGCACCAGCGGCGCTTGAAGGCCGGCGGTCCGTGGCAGCGCCTCAGGGTGTGGGCTGCAGGAGCTGTGTCATGGCCGCCACCAGCTGACTGGCACGCAGCGGCAGCCGCAGATCGCCTGGGGCGATTTCCGCTGCCGCACCATGGACCCAGGCTGCCGCGCCGGCGGCCTGCATGGCCAGTAGCGTGGCGGCTTGCCAGCGTTGGTCAGTGTCGGCCGCATTCGCGTTTGGCGTCGGCATGGCGGACCAGGCTGCGCCCAGCCAGCCTGCCAACACGTCACCGCTGCCCGGCGTGGCCAGCCTGGCGTTGCCGCTGGCGTTGACGCAGGTCATGGCTGCCGGCCCGGCGATCACCGTGCCGGCGCCCTTGAGCAGCACCACGCTGCCACAGCGCAGTGCGAGTGCTTGAGCGGCCTGCAGCCGATGCTGCTGGATCTCTGCTGTCTGGACACCTGCCAGCCGCGCGGCTTCGAGCGGGTGCGGCGTCAACAC
>NZ_VIDT01000929.1 GCF_006519715.1 Ideonella azotifigens | reverse complement strand
GCGCGTCCGCACTGGCCAGTGCCACGTCCACCACGCAGGCCAGGCCGAAGCCGCCGCCCATGACCGCGCCTTGCAGCAACGCAATCGTCGCAATGCCGGTGTTGGCAAAGGCCACGCACAGCTCGCCGAAACGGGCGCTGATGCGCTCGAACGGGTCTTCGCCGGTGCGATCTCCGTTCATGGACCGTGCCCGCGCTGCGGCCATGTCCTTCAGGTCGCCACCGGCACAGAAATTCCCGCCGGCACCTCGCAGCACGATGGCCCGCACATCGCCCGCGGCCTCAGCTTCGGCCAGCGCGGCGAGCAAGGCGTCCACCAGCGCGAGCGACATCGCATTGCGCGCTTCGGGGCGGTTCAGCGTGAGGTGCAGCACCGCGCCGGCGGTCGCCGGCTGCAGCACCTGCCGACGCACGAGCAACAGCGGCTCGGTGACTGGCATGCCTTCGCGCTGAAGCGCTTCGGTTTCGCCCTTGGGGCGGCCCAACGGGCTCATGCCTTGGTCGCCTTCGGCAGTGTGCCTTCGAGCTTGCAGATGATGCTGAGCATCACCTCATCGGCACCACCGCCAATGGAGATCAGGCGGCCGTCGCGGAAGGCCTGGGAGATCGGGTTGTCGCGCGTGAAGCCCATGCCGCCCCAGTACTGCAGGCAGCTGTCGGCCACTTCGCGCGAGAGGCGGCCGCACTTGAGCTTGGCCATCGAGGCCAGGCGGGTCACGTCCTTGCCGGAGAGGTAGAGGTCCACGGCCTGGTAGGTCAGGGCGCGCAGCGCTTCGACCTCGGTGCGCAGCTCAGCCAGGCGGAAGTGCACGACCTGGTTGTCCAGGATGCTCTTGCCAAAGGCCTGGCGCTGGCGGGTGTAGGCTATCGTCTGGTCGATCAGCCGGTCCAGGCTGCGCAGCGAAGAGGCGGCGCCCCACAGCCGCTCCTCCTGGAACTGCAGCATCTGGAACATGAAGCCCATGCCTTCCTGGCCGATCAGGTTGCGGCGGGGCACGCGCACGTTGTCGAAGAAGAGCTGCGCGGTGTCCGAGCTGTCCATGCCGATCTTGTGGATCTTCTGGCGGGTGATGCCGGGGGCGTCCATCGGCACCACGATCAGGCTCTTGTTCTTGTGCGGGCCGCCGGCCGCAGCCACGTCGCTGGTGTTGGCCAGCAGACAGCACCAGTCGGCCTTCATGCCGTTGGTGATCCACATCTTGCTGCCGTTGATGACGTAGTCGCCGCCTTCGACGCGGGCCGTCGTCTTCGCCGCGGCCACGTCCGAACCGCCGCCGGCTTCGGACACGCCCAGGCTGCCCACGTAGTCGCCGGCAATCGTCGGCGCGAGGAATTCGTGGCGCAGCTCGTCCGTGCCGAAGCGGGCCAGCGCAGGGGTGCACATGTCGGTCTGCACGCCAATCGCCATCGGCACGCCGCCGCAGTTGGCCTCGCCCAGCGCTTCGGCCATGACCATGGAGTAGCCAAAATCCAGCCCGGCGCCGCCGAACTGCTCGGGGTACTTGAGGCCCAGCAGGCCCAGGTTGCCCAGCTTCTTGAACAGCTCGTGGCTGGGGAACTGCTCGGCAGCCTCCCATTCGGCCACAAAGGGGTTGATCTCCTGCTGGACGAAGCGGGTCACGGTGTCCGCCAGTGCGCGGTGCTCGGGGGTGAATTGCATGGTGGTCTCCTCTGCTTGTGGGAACCGGAAAACTGTTCAGAGGCGGGCGACGCCAAAGGCGTTGGGCCGCAGCGTGCGG
>NZ_VIDT01000928.1 GCF_006519715.1 Ideonella azotifigens | reverse complement strand
GGCGGGGCCGGCGGCCAGCGCGGCGCCAGTGGTGCCCCAGCATGCCAGCAAGGCAAGGTCCCAACGGGTCATCCGCATCGTCGGTGGATCTCCTGTTCGGGCCATTCTGCATGGGCAGCGGCCCCAGGGGAAGCCGGAGCATCCCGTGCGTGGTTCAGCCTGCCACGAACAAGCCCTTGTGCTGTTCGCGCAGCAGGTTCTTCTGCACCTTGCCCATGGTGTTGCGCGGCAGCTCGGTCACGACGAAGACCTTCTTGGGCACCTTGAATGCCGCGATCTGGCCCTTCATCGCCGCGATCAGTGCCGCTGCGTCTGGTGCTTCGCCGGGCCGGGCCACGACCACGGCCACCACCGCCTCGCCGAAGTCCGGGTGCGGCACGCCGATCACCGCGCTCTCGGCCACGCCGGGCAGATCATTCAGGTAACCCTCGATCTCGGCCGGGTAGACGTTGTAGCCGCCGCTGATCACCAGGTCCTTGCTGCGGCCGACGATGTTGACATAGCCGGCAGCGTCCACCTTGCCGACATCGCCGGTCTTGAACCAGCCGTCGGCGGTGAACTCCTCGGCGGTTTTCTCCGGCATGCGCCAGTAGCCCTTGAAGACGTTGGGCCCCTTGACCTGGATGCCGCCGATCTCGCCAGCCGGCATGGGCTGGCCCGCATCGTCCAGCACGCGCAGGCCCACGCCGGGCAGCGGGAAGCCGACCGTGCCGCCGCGGCGCTCGCCGTCTTCGGCGCGGTAGGGGTTGGAGGTCAGCATCACGGTCTCGCTCATGCCGTAGCGCTCCAGAATGGTGTGGCCGGTGCGTTGCTGCCAGAGCTGGAAGGTCTCGATCAGCAAGGGCGCCGAGCCGCTGATGAACAGGCGCATGTGGCGACAGGCTTCCTTGTTGAGGCCGGCCTCGCCCAGCAGCCGCACATACAGCGTGGGCACGCCCATGAAGACGGTGGCCTCGGGCAGCTTGGCCAGCACGGCCTTGGGGTCGAACTTGTTCAGCCAGATCATCTTGCTGCCGTTCAGCAGCGCACCGTGGATGGCGACGAACAGGCCGTGCACGTGGAAGATGGGCAGCGCGTGGATCAGCACGTCGCCAGCCTGCCAACCCCAGTAGGCCTTCAGCGTCTGCGCGTTGGACAGCAGGTTACGCTGCGTCAGCATCGCGCCCTTGCTGCGGCCGGTCGTGCCGCTGGTGTAGAGGATGGCGGTCAGGTCGTCCTCGGCGGGCTGGGCTGGCGTGTGGCTGTCCAGGTGGAAGCTGGCGCGGTCCAGCAGCGTGCCGCTGCGGTTGTCGCCCAGTGTGTAGACATGGCTGCTGCCGCACTGGAAGGCCAGGCGGCTGACCCAGGTGAAGTTCTGCGGCGAGCAGACGACAACCGCCGGCTCGGCATTGCCCAGGAAGTATTCGATCTCGCCGGCTTGGTAGGCGGTGTTCAGCGGCAGGAAGACGTGGCCGGCGCGCAGCACGCCGAGGTAGAGCATCAGCGCCTCCACGCTTTTTTCGACCTGCACCGCCACGCGGCTGGCTGGCGGCAGGTCCAGAGAATCGAGCAGGTTGGCGATGCGCGCGCTGGCATGGTCCAGGTCGCGCCAGGTGTAGTGCAGTGGCGCGCCGGGGCCGTCCACGGTTTCGATGGCAATGCCGTCCAGGTCGGCGGGGAAGCCGGCGCGCAGCGCGGCAAAGAGGGTGTGCTGGCTCATGATGAGGATTCGCTGGAAGGTGGGGGTTCTTGGGCCGGAGCGTCGAAGCGCGCC
>NZ_VIDT01000927.1 GCF_006519715.1 Ideonella azotifigens | reverse complement strand
GGCCTGCCTGGGCATGCTGGGCCCGTTTTCCATCGACACCTACCTGCCGGCCTTCACCGGCATTGCGCAGTCGCTGGGCGCCACGCCGGTGGAGATGCAGCAGACGCTGTCGGCCTACCTGCTGGGCTTCGCGCTGATGAACCTGTTCCACGGGGCGCTGGCCGACAGCTTCGGCCGCAAACCGGTGGTGCTGGTCGGGCTGATGGTCTTCACGCTGGCTTCGATCGGCTGCGCGATGAGCCAGTCCATCGGCGCGCTGGTGCTGTTCCGCGCGCTGCAGGGCATGTCGGCCGGCTCGGGCATGGTGGTCTCGCGGGCCATCATCCGCGACATGTTCCCGCCGGCCGAGGCCCAGCGCGTGATGTCGCAGGTCACGATCTACTTCGGCGTGGCGCCGGCCATTGCGCCGCTGTTCGGCGGCTTCCTGTTCGTGCACATCGGCTGGCACGCCATCTTCTGGTTTTTGGTCCTGGTCGGTACGCTGCTGCTGGGCGTGATGTGGCGCTTGCTGCCCGAGACGCTGTACCCCGGCCAGCGCCAGCCCTTCAATGCCCGCCACCTGATGCGCGGCTACTGGGACATGGTCTCCAGCGCGCGCTTCATGGCACTGGCGTTTGCGTCCGGCGTGCCGTTCAACGGCATGTTCCTGTACGTGCTGTCGGCCCCGGTGTTCCTGGGCGAGCACATGAGGCTCGGGCCCACGCAGTTCTTCTGGTTCTTCCTAATGACGATTGGCGGGATCATGGGCGGCGCCTGGTTCTCGGGCCGGCTGGCCGGCCGCATCACGCCGCAGCGCCAGATCCGCTGGGGCTTCATCGTGATGATCGTCGTCTCGCTGCTGAACCTGGCGCTGAACCTCACGCTGCCGCCATCGCCGA
Organism: Ideonella azotifigens; assembly: GCF_006519715.1. Lineage (GTDB taxonomy): Bacteria > Pseudomonadota > Gammaproteobacteria > Burkholderiales > Burkholderiaceae_C > Ideonella > Ideonella azotifigens. Next base: position 887 of record NZ_VIDT01000927.1, on the reverse strand, counting down.
TCTGGCACCTGCCATTGATTGGCCTGTTCTCGCTGGGCTGGGCGCTGATGGTGCCAGTGGTCACGCTGCTGGTGCTGGACGAAGCACCGACCCGGCGCGGCATGGCCTCGTCGCTGCAGGCCTGCATCGGCAGCGTGGCCAATGCGCTGGTGGCCGGTGCCATCGCGCCGTTGGTGATGCATTCGACGGTGCTGCTGGCGGTGGCCTCGTCGCTGATGACGGCAGTCGGTGTGGTCGCCTGGATCTGGGTCCGGCCGCGGCTCACGCTGCCCACGCATGCCGACCTGAAGCGCGCGGCGCTGGATCTGAAGTGAGGTTGCTGGCGGCGCGCTGAAGCCCGGATCAGCGCCGGAAAACCGGCCCAAGTCCGCTTCAAGCGGCGGAGGGCGGCAGTCGATATCCAGCGAAGGACCTGCCCGGTCCTTGCCTGGAGCTTCGCATGTACCGCCCGATCTTCCCGCGCCACCCGCTGGCCTTCCTGAGTCCCATTTCCCGCACCGCGGGCAACTGCCGCCATGCGTTGCAGCGGCTGGCCGCGCGCATGGGGGTGACGGGCCTGTTCCCGGTCAGCCTGCTGGCCATCGGTGCGCTGGCTGCACTGGCCATGGTGGCGCCGGACGCGCGCGCCAACGAGCCTGCCTCGGCGCCCGCGCCGAAGGAAGCCAAGGCAGAGCCCAAGGCCGAAACCAGGACCGAGGCCAGGCCGGCCGCGACAGCGCAAAAGGGTGAGAAGGCCGAGAAGGCCGAGAAGGCCGAGCCAGCAGACGCACCCCCCGAAGCCATGGACCGCCTGCGCGAAAAACTGGCCCAGCGCCTGGGCGCTGTCCGTGCGCCGGGCAGCAAGTCGCCCAACGACCTGCAGGTTGCCGGCAAGAACCCCGAAGCGC
>NZ_VIDT01000926.1 GCF_006519715.1 Ideonella azotifigens | reverse complement strand
GCGGCGGCCACCCTGAGGAGGCCCGTGAACTGCTGGCCACCATCGCCGCGCTGGACCCGCAGGCGCGCATCGGCGACGAGGTGGTGGCCTCGCTGCTGGCCTCGATCAGCGGCGGTGCCGGCGTCTGAAACAGGCGCCTGAATTCACCGAAGCCCGGTGTCCCTCACCCTTGCTCACCGGCAAGGGCTGCGACGTCCGACAGGCAAGTCGACACCAGCCTGCTGCTTCAAGCCGGCACCATCAGCATCAGCCCGGAAGCGGTGTTCGAGATGGGGATGTGGTAGTTCCGGTGCAGGCAGCGCACCGGGCCGCCGAGCGCTGCGCGGGTGGCCAGCCACATCAGCAGCTCCACGCCCTGAGTGCCGGCCTTCTCCACCAGTTCGGGGATGCTGAACCGGGTTGCCCATTCGGGATCGTTCACCAGGCTGTCCATGAACTGCAGGTCGAAGGCCTTGTTGATGAAGCCGGCGCGCTGGCCGTCGAGTTGGTGGCTCAGCCCACCGGTACCGAGCACGGCCACGCGGGCATCGCCAGGCCAGCAGGCAATGGCCCGGCCCACCGCCTCGCCCAGCGCCCAGCAGCGGCGTGCCGAAGGCAGCGGGAATTGCACGGTGTTGATGCAGATGGGCACCACCTTCACCGGCCACTGCTGGTCCGGCCAGAGCAGCGCCATGGGCAGCGTGAAGGCATGGTCCACCACCATCTCCTGGCAGGTCGTGAGGTCGAAGTCCTCGGCCATCAGCTGCTCGATCAGGTGCCAGGACAGCGCCGGGTGGCCCTCGAAGGCCGGCAGCGTGGGCAGGCCCCAGCCTTCGTCGGCATTGCGGTACTGCGGCGCGGCGCCCAGCGCGAAGGTGGGCATCTTGTCGAGGAAGAAGTTCAGGCCGTGGTCGTTGTAGAAGACGACCAGCACGTCCGGCCGGGCTTCGGCCAGCCAGCGGTGCACCGGGGCGAAGGCGTCGAAGAAGGGCTTCCAGTAAGGGTCTTGCTGCAAGCCTTTGGCAATGGCGCGGCCAATGGCCGGGACGTGGGACGTGCAGATGCCGCCGATGAGTTGGGCCATGGGGTTCTCCTTCAGCGCGCGGCCAGCAACTTGGCCTGGAATTCGGCCTTGGTGGTGCCGGTCTGCTGGGCGCCGATGTCCTGCATGTCCAGCCCGAAGATGCCGGCCAGCTTGGCCAGGTAGTAGGCATTGCCGCCGGCCTCGATCATCTGCAGCACCTGGCGGCTGCGCACCGCCTCGCGCTGCGGCGGCGTGAGGCCGTAGCGGGTGCAGTAGGCATCCTCGTCCTGCAGGAAAGCGGCGCGGTTGGCGGCTTCGTTGAACGAGAAGCACATCTTGTTGAGCGCGTAGCCCTTGATGGCCTGCCGGCCATCGAACAAGGTGGTGCCGGGAATGTCGGGTGTGCACATGGCGAGCCCTTTCTCGGGGTTTCAGCACGGGGTTTGATGCCGCTCAGTATTCCGGCGCCCCGGCGCCGGATAAAGGCCGCCACACTCATGCAACCCATGAACGCCATCGATCATTTGGACCTGGACGGCCACCTGCTCGCGCTGCTGTTGGCAGTGCATGAAGAGGGCTCGGTGACGCGCGCTGCGCAGCGCCTGGACCTCACGCAGTCGGCCGTCAGCCACGGGCTGGACCGGCTGCGTGCCATCGTCGGCCACCCCTTGTTCGTGAAGTCGGGTCGCGGCATTGCACCCACCGCGCAGGCGGACCTGCTGGCCGGCCGTGCGCGCCGGCTGCTCGACGAGCTGCGCGGCTTC
>NZ_VIDT01000925.1 GCF_006519715.1 Ideonella azotifigens | reverse complement strand
CGGGCCAAGGTCAGGGTGATGGACGCAGCCCAGTTGCAGGCCGCATTGCAGTTGCTGGGTGCAGGCGAGCCGCAGGGCCGTCCGCTGGCAGCGGTATATTCCCGCACGGTGCGGCCGGCCGACCGGCGCATGCCTTACCGGGCCATGCCGCAGGACGCGGCGGCCGCGGCCCATGAATTGTTTGCGGCACTGCGCGCGCTCGATGCGCTGGGCGTGCCGCTGATCTGGATCGAAACCCCGCCTGCCGACGCCGCCTGGGAGGGCGTGCGAGACCGGCTGCAACGGGCCGCAGCCGCCTGAGTGGCCTGCGCCGCCCCACCTCGAATTGAATGACACTGGAGCCATGATGACGTTTTTGTTTCCCGCCCGCCAACTGCTGCGTGGCCTGGGTGCCGCGCTGCTGTCGGCCGGCCTGCTGGCCGCCTGCGGTGGCAGCACTTCTCGTGTGGACGAGTTCCGTCCGGCGCGCCTGATCGTGCTGGGCGACGAGATCAGTGCGCTGGTGGACCGCGACAACAATGGCAACGGCTACAACTTCGCGATGAACGGTTTGAACACCGGCGACACGACCAACGGCACCATCGCCTGCAATCTCACCGTTCAGGAAATCTGGGTACAGCGATTGGCTGCCCAGTTCGGACTTGCCTTCAAGGAATGCAATCCCAGTGCGCTGAGTGAAGATCAGCTTCAGGCCTACATGCTGGCCCACTATGGCGCCACGGTTCGCACGCTGGAACCGCAGGTCGATGCCTTCCAGGCCAACATCGTGCACGACCCTCTGAACAACAAGGACCTGATCACGGTGCTGGTCGGCGTCAACGACATTGTCGAGATCTTCAAGGACAACCTGAACTTCAGCGCCGAAGGCGAGAAGGTCGCCGAAGCCCAGAACCGCGGCGCGCAGGTCGGTGCGCTGGTGAACAAGCTGGCCGGCCTGGGGCCGCGGGTGCTGGTGAGCCAGATCTTCGACGTGGGCCTGAGTCCCTGGGCGCTGTCGCAGGGCTCGGCCGAGGCGAAGACCATGACCAGCATGAGCGAGGCCTTCAATACCGGCCTGCGTTTGGCGCTGATCAACGATGGCACCAAGATCGGCCTGCTGTCGCTGAACGACATCGTCGCCAACCTGGACCGCTACGGCGGCTACAACACCTCGGACCTGGCCTGCAACGAGGACCATGTCGAGACCATCAACGGGGTGGATGCCGACGCCGATGGCTACCTGGACGGCGGCGATGCGCTGGGCACTTGCACAACGGCGACCGTGACCTCCGACACCGCAGCGACCAAGAACCTGTGGGCCGATGGCCTGCGGCTGATCGCTCCGTTGGCACAGGCACAGCTCGGCAACGCCGCCATTTCGCGCGCCGTGAACAACCCGTTCTGATCGGGCCTTGCCTGAGCTCGCAAGTGCCGCCTTCAGGGCGGCGTTTGTCTTTCAGCGCTTCGCATCGTCAATCGCCCATTGCGCCAGTGCATCCAGCACCGGCCGCCCGGCGCCTGCCAGCGGGTGGTTGAGGATGGCCACCACCACGTAGCGCCGGCCGCTGTTGGACAGCACAAAGCCGGCGACGGCGTTCACGTCGCGCAGCGAGCCGGTCTTCAGGTGGGCGCGGCCCAGCGTGGTGACAGAGCGGCGCAGCGTGCCGTCCATGCCGCTGACCGGCAGCGACGAAATCAGCTCCGGCATCACCGGGCTTTGCCAGGCCTGGGCCAGCAACTGGGCCAGGGCCTGGGCGCTGACCCGGCTGTCGCGTGACAGCCCGGAGCCATT
>NZ_VIDT01000924.1 GCF_006519715.1 Ideonella azotifigens | reverse complement strand
GAAGGCCAGCACGAGGACGCGCTGCGCTGGCTCACCACCACGCTGCAGCCCCACGCCCCGGCGTGCGACGCCTCGGGCGCGTGGCGCGCGCTGCATGCGCAAAGCGCCGGTGCACAGCTTTATGGCGCCTGGGCATTGGCATCATTGCCCAGCACCGAGTTCAGCCTGAAGCAGCAGGCCACGCTGGCCCGCCATGCGGACGCTTCGGTGCGCGCCTGGGCCATGGCCGCGATCGACCACACGCTGCCGGCCGTGCCCAGCCCGGAACAGTCGGCCCAGCTCTTGCCGCTGGCCGACACGCTGTTCGACGACGCCCGTGCCTACGCCCACCAGTTGTTCGCCGAGCGCCTGCCGGACGCAGCGCTGACGCCCGAGCTGCTGATCGCCTGGGTCGACCACCCGCAGCCCTGGGTGCAGGCACTGGGCCGCACGCGGCTCGTGCGCCGCATGGCCGCTGGCGAAGCCAGCCTTTGCCTCACCCGGCTGAGCCAGCACCCGAGTGCCAGCGTGCAGCTGTTTGTCACCCAGTGGCTTCTGGAACTGCCCCGGGACGACGACGCCCAGCTCGCGGCGCGCCTGCGCGAATTGACGCCCTACTTCCTGACCGTGCTGAGCCAAGTGAACCGTGGCCGCGTGGCCAAGTCGCGCATCACCGCCTTCCTGCGTGAGGCGAGCGACGCGCCGCAAGCCGCTGCAGTGGTGGCCGAGATCTTTGCGCGCCAGGTGGTGACCTGCAGCCTGACCGACAAGCCGCAATACATCGCCGGGCTGCGCGACATTGCCGCGCGCCACCCGCAGATCGCCCTGCCCTTCATCGCCTGGGCGCCGCCACCGGTGCGCAGCGCGGCCAACGCCACGGAGGGCGCATGAAGTTCCAGTACCGCTACTACGGCAGCACCTCGGTCGATTCGAGCGACGCCACGCAGGCCTTCAGCCTCGCGCCCGACACGCTGCGCCCGCCCACCAGTTTCCAGGGCGAGCTGGGCCGCAGCGGCGGCATGCACCTGGCCTTTCGCGAGGCCTTGTCGGCGCTGCATTCGGTGGTGGTGAGCGACCAGCGCTACCGCGGCCGTGACCCTTCGGCCTACAAGACCTGGCTGGAGGCCAACGAGAACACGCTACTCGCGCAGTACATGCAACAGGCCCAAACACTGCGTGCCGAGGCGAGTGCCGTCACCAGCGAGCTGAAGACCCTGCGCAACCAGAAGGACGCGCTGCTGCGCCCGTTCTACACGGCAAGGCAGAAATACTTCAACTGGCTCTACCTGGCCAACCGCGACGCCTGGTACGTGCTGGATCCGGTCATCACGGTGCATCCCGAGCGCCTGCTGTTCGAGGCCTTCAGCCAGGACGAGTCCAGCTACTGCGCAGTGAGCGTCAGCCACAACGTGTTCCGCCGCACCGCGGAGATGGCCTGCGGCACCACCAACATCGACTACTCCATCGGCCTGTTCGACGAGTTCCAGAAGATTCGCGACTACAAGGCCACGAGCTTCCAGGTGGACCCGGCCGGCTTCAGCGTGGCCACCGGCAGCGACCCGGCCTTCCGCGAAGAGAAGATCGACCTGCCCGACAGCTGGGTGCGCGGCTTCCTTCAGGTCTCCAGTGCGATGACGCTGCCGGCCACCGTGCTGGAGCTGCATGCCATGGACCTGCACAACCTGTGCGCCACCTTGCGCCAGCACAAGGAGCGCGCTGGCCCGCGCTCGCTGCGCTTCGAGCTGGCGCCGGGCCAGCCGGCACGCATGGTCTTCGAGCCCTGGGGCATCGAG
>NZ_VIDT01000923.1 GCF_006519715.1 Ideonella azotifigens | reverse complement strand
TACGCTGTTGGTGTCGGGTGCGACCTTGGGGGCGACGCTTCAACGGCTCAAGGCCGTCGAGCCGATTGGGGTTTGGCAGCTCGAGCTCCGACCCGGCGCTGACGGCCGACGCCCGGGATTTGCTGCGATTGAACTCCGGAAAGGTGACCATGCGTCCGCCAGCCTTGCAGTTTGATTTCTCGCCGCGAAGGCGACTGCGCTGGCTGCCCCCCGCGTTGGCGCTTGCTGCGCTGCTCGTCTTGAGCACCGGAGGCCTGCTGCTGAAGCGAGAGGCAGGGTTGCGCAGGTTTCAGGACGAGTTGCTGGCAGCCGAGCAAGGCTCGGCGCGCAAAGCGGCGCCGGCGCGCGGGCGCGCCTCAGAGCCTTGGGAGGCCAACGCGGTGCGAGATGGTGCGCTTTTGCAGCTCCCCGTCGAAGCTCGGCTTCTGGAGCTGGAGCGATGCGTCGTCAATGGCATGTCATTGGCAAGCGTTAGGTTCGATGCAGCGAGCCAGGGGGTTTCAGCAGAGGTTCGCGCTGTTACCCAAACTCAGGCGACCGAGTTAACCCAATGCCTTAACCAAGGGGTTGGAAGAAGCTGGGTGGTTGATTCGATTGAGTTCGGCGATAACTTTGCTAAAGAACCAAACTTCACGCTTCGTATCCATTGGTAGCGCGGTAGTGCGTTTTTTTGGCAATGAATATATTCGCGCTTGGTTGTAATATTTATATTGAATGGGAGGATGCGTGAGATTGCGGATCTTGGCGATTTATCTTCTATCTTTGTCCAGTCCTGCATTCTGCAGGGACGTACGGATTTCATTGCTTCCCGCTTTTTGGAGCAATTTTCCAAATACCGGTGGGGATGGTGAGTTCTCTACTGCGCAAGAGGTATGTGACTACAGAACACAGCTTATACATTGGGTGACCCCGCTGATATACGAGGCCAATGCGGATGCCTCCTGGAAGGGTATATGCTACTACATAGACGGGGCTGGATATAAGAACTCGATGGCAGTTCCTTTTTATGGCCAGCGGTGTCCAGATGGATATTCTATTGCGATTGGCAGTTTTATAGATCGAATCAGTGATAAGGGCGGTATTGGGTATATCTATTACGCCCCAGGGCAAGCTTGCCTATCCAAATACCCTGGCATAGACGTTTGGCACGATAAGCCGGCCGCGTGCCCTGGCAAGAATGCAAGCCTATTCGGAGTCGGAGATCCGATCTACCCCCTGATCGGCAGCAGCAGCTACGACGTAGACCTTGATGCAGGTCTTGGCGGCCTGAAGCTTCGCTACGACATGCGCAGGAAGCTGCCCAGCGACAACCCGGACCTGCTGTACCCGTACACGGCCCTTTCGTCGTTTGGCCCGCTGGTCGAGAGCAACCTGCACAAGCGGCTGATCTACCAGTCCGGCACGCCAGCCAGCATGCAGGCCTCGCGCGGCCTGGGCCGCTGGGTCTCGTTCGCGGTCTCCGGCGCGGCCTTTGTGCCCGACCCCGGCGTGCGCGACACGCTGGTGGCCATCAGCGGCGGCTGGCGCTACCTGGACGCCCAGACCCGCGGGGAAGAGACCTACGACAGCACCGGCCGGCTCAACACCGAGAAGCGGGCCGACGGCACCGTGCTCACCTACGGCTACAGCACCGCTGCCGGCGCTGACGCCCCGGCCGCAGGCTACCTGCTCACCGTGCAGGACCAGCTCGGCCACCTGATCAAGTTCAAGTACGACGCCACCGGCGTCATCACGCAAGTCACCCGGGTGGACGGCCAAGTCATTGGCGCGGC
>NZ_VIDT01000922.1 GCF_006519715.1 Ideonella azotifigens | reverse complement strand
CAGCGCTGATGCTGCGCCAGCGCGCGCCGCTGGGCTTCTGGCTGTGTGCCAGCGCCGGCTGCGCGCTGGTGCTGGTGTTTGCCGCCTGGGAAGGCCATGGGCAACTGGTGCTGGCCGATGGCTGGCTGCTGCTGGCCGTGCTCAGCGCCTCGGTGGCCTACGTTTCGGGCGCACGGCTGAGCGCCGGCTGGCAGGCCGAGCAGGTCATCAGCTGGGTGCTGGTGCTGAGCCTGCCGGTGACGCTGCCGGTGGCCGCATTGAGCTGGCCCACGCACGCAGTGTCGGCCGCAGCCTGGGGTGGCTTCGCCTATGTCACAGTGTTCTCGATGTGGGTCGGCTTTTTCGCCTGGTACCGCGCGCTGGCCATGGGCGGCACGCTGCGCGTGAGCCAGGTGCAGCTGCTGCAGCCCTTTCTTGCGCTGCTGCTCGCGGTGCCGGTGCTGGGTGAGGCCTTGAGCCCGCACACGCTGGGCTTTGCGCTGGCGGTGCTGGCCGTGGTGATGCTGGGCAAGCGCATGCCGGTGGCGGCGAAGAAAGCAGGCGCCGCATGAAGACCTTGGGCGTGCTGGGCGGCATGAGCTGGGAGTCGACGCTGGTCTATTACCGGCTGCTGAACCAGGGCGTGGCCGCGCGCCTGGGCGGGCTGCACAGCGCGAGCCTGCGGCTGGCCAGCGTGGACTTTGCCGAATTGGCGGCGCAGCAGCGCGCAGGCGCATGGGCCGAGGCCGGCGAACTGCTGGGCCGCATGGCCGCGCAGCTGCGCATGGCCGGCGCCGAAGGCCTGATCATTGCCACCAACACCATGCACAAGGTGGCGCCGGCCATCACCGGACTCGGCGGCCTGCCGCTGCTGCACATTGGCGACGCCACCGGCAACGCACTGCGCGCCGCCGGCCACCGCCGCGTGGGCATGCTGGGCACACGCTTCACGATGGAAGACGGCTTCCTGCGCGAGCACCTGGCGCAGCAGCATGGCATCGAAACCGTGGTGCCCGATGCGGCTGGCCGCGCCGAGATGCACCGCGTGATCTACGAAGAACTGTGCCGCGGCCAGGTGCTGGGCGGCTCGCGCGAGCGGGTCGTCGAGATGATGGCCGAACTGGCAGCGCAGGGCTGCGAAGCCATCGTGCTCGGCTGCACCGAGATCGCGCTGCTGACCGACCCGCAGAATCCCCCCGAACCCGGCGGCTGGCCGCTGCCCTTGTTCGACACCACCACCCTGCACGCCCAGGCGGCCGTGCAGTGGATGCTTGCTGACCATTCGCCTGAGACAACGAAGGAACTGCCATGACCGACAAGACCACCGGAAGCCCCTGGACGCTCGCGCACCGCGCCGCGCGCATGAACCCGTCCATCATCCGCGAGATCCTGAAGGTCACCGAACAACCGGGCGTTCTGTCCATGGCCGGCGGCCTGCCGTCGCCGGACACCTTCCCCATCGAAGCGATGCGCGAAGCCAGCGCCAAGGTGCTGACCGACAGCCCGCGCGAAGCGCTGCAATACGCCGCCAGCGAAGGCTACGGCCCGCTGCGCGAATGGGTGGCCGCCACGCTGAACGCGCAGGGCCAGCAGGTCACCCCGGACCGGGTGCTGATCACCACCGGCTCGCAGCAGGCGCTGGACCTGATTGCCAAGGTGCTGGTGGACGCTGGCGCGCCGGTGGCCGTCGAAACCCCCACCTACCTCGGCGCGCTGCAGGCCTTTGCGCCCTTCGAGCCGCTGTTCACCAGCGTGGCCAGCGACGACCAGGGCCCGATTCCCGATGCGATCCGCGC
>NZ_VIDT01000921.1 GCF_006519715.1 Ideonella azotifigens | reverse complement strand
GCGGTGGCTACTTCGAGCGCAAGGCAGCAAATGCCGGCGGCGACCGTGGTGGCTTCGCGCCGCGCGGTGACCGCGGTGGTTTCGGTGGTGATCGCCCGGCGTTCAGCAATGACCGTCCGAGCTTCAACAGCGAACGCCCGGCCTTCAATGGCGAGCGTCCGTCGTTCAAAAGCGAGCGGCCGGCCTTCAACAACGACCGCCCGGCCTTTGCCGACCGCGGCGAACGCGCGCCCTACGCCGGCAAGCCCGGCGCCAGCAAGCCGCGTTTTGCCAACAGCGGTGACAGCTTCGGCAAGCGTCCCCGAAAGGACGTGTAAGCCGTGCGGGGGTCCACCGTGTCCCCCGCTGCGTAGATGTGGCGGTGCAGCCGTGCCGCCACCTCCGCGTCAAATGGATTGCCGGCCTCGACAAACGCGTTGAACGCGTCGGCATCCAGCACCTCGGCCCACAAGTACACGTAGTAACCGGCGGCATACGCTGAACCGGAGAACAGGTGCTGGAAGTGGGCCAGCCGGTGCCGCATGCCAATCGCCTCCGGCATGCCCAGGCGCTGCAGCGCCTCGCGCTCGAAAGCGCCCACATCCACCGGTCCGTCCGGATCGGTCAGCGCATGGACCTCCAGGTCCACCCACGCGCTGCCCAAATAGCTCACCGTCTCCGCCCCCTGGCCCCAGTGCCGGGCTTTCTGCAGCCGCTCGACCAGCGAATGCGGAATCGGCTCGCCCGTCTGCCAGTGCCGCGCATGGCGCTGCAGCACCTCGGGCACGCCCAGCCAGTGCTCGAACAGCTGCGAAGGCAGCTCGACAAAGTCGCGCAGCACCTGCGTGCCCGAGAGCCGGTGGTAGGTCACGTCCGACAGCAGCCCGTGCAGCCCATGGCCGAACTCGTGGAACAGCGTGCGCGCGTCGTCGAACGACAGCAGCGTGGGCTGGCCCGGCGGCGCCTTGACGAAGTTGTTGTTGTTGACGATCAGCGGCCGGCTCACGCCGCGGTTGCGCGACTGGTAATTGAAGCCGCTCATCCACGCGCCCGAGCGCTTGGACTGGCGCGCGAAGTTGTCCTGCAGGAACAGCCCGGCGCTGCGGCCGGTGGCATCGAACATCTCGTAGACCTTGACGTCGGGGTGGTAGCCCAACACGTCAGGCCGCGGCTCGAAGCTGACGCCGAACAGCCGCTGCGCGCAGTCGAACAAGGCCTCGACCATGTGCTCCAGCGAGAAGTAGGGCTTGACCTCGGCGTCGTCGATGTCGAAGCGGGCCTGGCGCACCTTCTCCGACCAGTGACGCCAGTCCCAGCCCATCGGCTCGTGCATCACCCCATGGCTGCGCATCATCGCGACCAGCGCCTCCCGCTCGCGCTCGGCCGCCGGCAAGGCACGTTGCCAGACCTCGTCCAGCAGACCGCGCACGGCAGACTGCTCGCCCGCCATGCTGTCCACCAGCGCGTAGTCCGCATAACTCGCGTGGCCGTGCAGCTGCGCCTGTGCATGGCGCAGCTGCAGGATCTCGCGCACCAGCTGCCGGTTGTCGGTCTCGCCCGGCACTTCGCCGCGGCCGACCCACGCGCGCCACGCGGTTTCGCGCAGGTCGCGCCGTTCCGAGAAGGTGAGGAATGGCTCGATCAGCGAGCGGCTCAGCGTGATGACCCAGGTCTCGCCTTCCAGCCCGCGCTCGCTGGCCGCCTGTCGCGCCGCAGCGCGCACGAATGGCGGCAGGCCGGCCAATTCGGCCTCGCTGTGCAGCACCAGCTGGTAGCCGGCCTCGTCGGCCAGCACGTTCTG
>NZ_VIDT01000920.1 GCF_006519715.1 Ideonella azotifigens | reverse complement strand
ACGACGCCAGCGGCGCCTATGCCGGCCTCAGCCTGACCAGCATCGAGTTGCAGCCGGGGCAGCGCCAGGCCGGGCTGCAGGGCTACGCAGGCTTCGCCCGTGCGCTGAACGACGCGCTGCGCTGGGAAGCCGGCGGCAGCTACAGCCACGCCGTGCAAGCCTCTCCCGGCGTCGACCGCTACAACCATGGCGAAGCCTTTGCCGGCTTGCTGGCGCCATCCTGGAGCCTGCGCCTGTACTTCTCGCCGGAATACTTCGGCTGGCGCGAGCGCACGCTGTATGCCGAGCTGGACGCGCACACGCCGTTGCTGCCGTCACTGGAACTGATCGGCCACCTCGGTTTGCTTCAGCAACTTGGCCGCGACGACGCGCGCCGGGTGGACAGCCGGCTCGGCGTGGTGCTGCACACCGAAACCGGCCTGGCCTGGCAACTGGCCTGGCTGGCAACCGGGAAAAGTGGCCCTTTCCCGGCGCCATACGACCAGCGCCGCAGTTTGGTGTGGCTGGGCGCTTCGTACAGCTTTTAGGCCTTACTTCGGAGTGATGGCGCCGTACACACCATCCGCCTCATCGTTCGGCCCGGCCGAGAAGAACAGCGTGTTGGTCGGCTGGCTTTGCAGGCCGTTGCCGAACTGGATGCCCCACAGGCCGGGGATCTTCAGCGGCTGGCCGCTGGAGGCGCTGAGCTGGCCGATGAAGGCGCCGGTGGCGATGTCGTAGGCGGAGATCGTGCCGTCGCCGAAGTTGGCCACCAGCAGGCGGTTGCTCAGCTCGCCGAAGTTGGCCGGTGCCATGGCCATGCCCCAGGGCGCGTTCAGGCCTTCCTTGGCCACCAGGTGGCGCAGCAGCTTGCCGTCGGCGTTGAAGACGTTGACAAAGCCCTTGCCCTTGCCGGCCACGTCGTCCTCGGCGTCGGCATCCTGGCGGGCGTAGCTGACATAGAGGTTGCCGTTGATGTTCTGGATGCCAAACGGCGCGTAGTGCTTGGGCAGCGCCGGGTCGACAAAGCCGCCGCTGGTGGTGACCGGTGCAAAGGCCTTGTCGTAGACGTCGACGCGGTTGTTGTGGAAGTCGGTCGCGTAGAGTTGGTTGGCAGTGCCGGTCGCGGCCTGGGCAATGCCCTTGTAGATCGCGCCGGGCTTGGTGACGGCGATCAGCGCGTGGCCCTGGTCGACATTGGGCGCCCAGCCGGTGATCGCGCCGTCTTCGCTGGCGAAGAGGAAGCGGCTGGCGCCGGTCAGCGTGCCGTTGCCGACGATGAAGTCGCTGGAGCCGTTGTAGATGATGCCGGTGGGCGAGCCGATGCCGCTGCCGCTGGCCGCCGGCACGCTGACCACCAGGCTTTGCGGCACGCCGTTGCCGTCGTACAGCGTGGAGCTGCCGTCATGGTTGTTGGCCACCCAGACGTAGCCGAACGGATTAAAGGCCACGCCCCAGGTGTTCTTCAGGTGCGCGTCGGCGTGCGGGGTGGACACGGCGCCGTCGGACACCAGCTTGTGCACCGCGTAGCCGGCGGCCTGTGCGGTGCCGGCGAGGGCGAGGGTGCACAGCGCGGCCAGCGCGGTCATCGTGACGGGGCGCAATGAGTGCAAGGACATGGCTCATCTCCTGATGTGTGTGAGGAGCCGGTGAATGCCGGGTTGCGCGGCAATGGTTCAAAGGCCGCGCCACATTTCTTTGTCGCCGGAGGTTGCCGCCACCGTATGATTTTTGGCTTCATCACCTGCAGGATCCCGATGAGCTCACGCCGCCACTTCCTGATCCAGGCGCCTGCCGGCGTGCT
>NZ_VIDT01000092.1 GCF_006519715.1 Ideonella azotifigens | reverse complement strand
GCAGCTTTCTGCCGCTGGGCGGGCACAACCTGATCGAGGCCGCGGCCAATGGCTGCCCCATCGTGGTGGGGCCGTCGACCTTCAACTTCGCCGAAGCTGCGCAGCTGGCCCTGGCCGCTGGTGCGGCCCGGTCAGCCCAGGACGTGCCGCAAGCACTGGCCATGGCAAAAGACTGGCTGGCGCATCCGCTCGCATTGAGCGAAGCCGTTGCGCACGCCCAGGCCTTTGCTGCGCGGCACCGTGGCGCGGCAGCCAGGATGGCTGCTGCCATCCTGGCGCGCTGCTGAGCGGGCTTATTTCGCGAGCAGCGCGTTGGCGGCGGCGATGTCGCTCGGGTTCAGTTCACCCGAAGCCTGGCGCAGCTTGAGCTTGCCGAGGATCACGTCGTAGCGGGCCTTGGCCAGGTCGCGCTGCGTGGTGTAGAGCTTGGTCTGGGCGTTCAGCACGTCCAGGTTCACGCGCACGCCCACTTCGTAGCCCAGCTTGGTGGCATCCAGCGCCAGCTTGCTGGAGACCTCGGCGGCTTCCAGCGCCTTGATCTGCGCCATGCCGGACTGCACGCCGAAAAACGCGGTGCGCGTGCCCTGGGCCACGCCGCGGCGGGCGGCTTCCAGGTTGTTGACCGACTGATCTTCCAGCGACAGGGTTTCCTTGATGCGGTTCTGCGTGGCGAAGCCGGCGAACAGCGGCACCGTGACCGTCAGGCCGATGGCCGAGCTGCCGTTGTTGCCCTTGAGCGAGCCAGACGAGGTGTCGGTGTCCAGATGGCCCTTGGTGTAGCTGCCGGTCAATGCCACTGTGGGCAGGTGGCCGGCGCGGGCCTTGGAGGTTTCCAGCTTGGCCACGTCCAGCCCCAGGCGGGCTTGCTCGATGGTCGGGTTGTTGGCGTCTGCCGTGATGACCCATGGGTCTACCGACGCTGGCGCCAGCAGCGGCAGCACCACCGGCACGGCCAGCGGTCGCGGCTGCAGGTTGTCGCGACCGACCAGTTGCTCCAGCGCCACGCGCTTGACGCGCAGGTCGTTGTCGGCGGCCAGTTCCTGGGCCAGCGCCAGGTCGTAGGCGGCCTGGGCTTCGCGGGTGTCGGTGATGGTGGCGGTGCCGACTTCGAAGTTGCGCTGCGCCGAGGCCAGCTGCTCCTTGATCGCGGCCTTATTGGCGCGCACCGTGTCGAGCGCATCGCTGGAGGCCAGCACGTCGAAGTAGGCCTGGGCCAGGCGCACGATCAGGTCCTGCTCGGCGGCACGCAGCTGCGACTGGGCGATGACCACGGCCTTGTCGGCCTGGTCGATGGTGATGTCGTTGGCCCGGTTGAAGACGTTCTGCGAAGCCGACAGCGTGGCCGAGTGGGCGTTGGTCTCGCTGCTCTTGGGCGTTGTGTAGGGCGTGTCGCTGGTGCTGCGCGAAAGGCCGGCCGTCAACTGCACGCCGGGCAGGCGCAGCGCCATCGTCTGGTCGGCGCGGTACTGGGCCGAATCGGTCGCTGCGCGCACTGCGAGGTAGGTCGCGTCGTACTGATGTGCTGCGTCGTACAGGTCCTGCAGGCTTTGCGCGTGGGCACTGCCGGCCAGGCACAGGGCGGCCAGGGCCAGCGGCGACAACGCGCCCAGGCGGGGGCTCAACAGACGAACGCTAGAAAACGGCATGGTGCTTTCCTCAGGATGCGCGAGAGACAAGAGACAAGGGTGCGTACAGGGCCGGTGGGGTGTTCGGGGCGGCACGGCGCGGGCGCTGCTCAGTAGCGCGCCACGCCGGGGTCGACCTGGGTGGACCAGGCCTCGGTACCGCCGGCGAGGTTGTACACGTGTTCGTGGCCTTGGCGCTGCAGGAATGCGACGACTTGCGCGCTGCGCATGCCGTGATGACAAAAACAGACGATGGGCTGCAGCCCGGCAAGTTCGGCCAGCCGTGCCGGCACCTGGTTCATCGGGATGTGCAGCGTGCGCGCGCCGGCCACGGCCAGCGGCGCCAGCGCCACCTCCCAGTCCTCCCGCACGTCCAGCAGCACAGGCTGCCCGGTGGCTTCGGCGGCCGCTTCGGCCACGAAGGCGGGCAGGTCCTGCGCGTTCAAGCTGTTCATTGGCGTGCGATGCGTCCGGGAAAGCGGGTTCAGAAGTGGAAGCGGCTCGGCTCGGCGAAGTCGTCCAGGCGAGGCACCACGGTGTCGAACAGGTCGACCTTGGTGACGGCCGAAGCGCTGGTGCGGGTGCGCAGCGTGGCGCGCATCACCGGCTCTTCGCCTTCGACCGCCACCAGCCGGCCGCCGACCTTCAGCTGGTCCAGCAGCACTTGCGGAACGGCGGCCACCGAGCCGGACAGCACGATCACGTCGAACGGGCCTTCGGCGGCCAGGCCCTGGCTGCCATCGCCCTCGCGCACCGTCACGTTGGACAGGCCGGCGCGGCGCAGGTTGTCGGTCGCCATCTTGACCAGGGTGGGGCGGATCTCCATCGAGATCACGCGCTGCGCGCGGTGGCCCAGCAGCGCGGCCATGAAGCCCGAGCCGGCGCCGATTTCCAGCACCGTCTCGTGGCGCTGCACCTTGGCTTCCTGCAGCAGCCGGGCCTCGACGCGCGGCGCCAGCATCAGCTGGCCTTCAGGCAGCGGCACCTCTGTGTCGACAAAGGCCAGCGCGCGGTAGGCCGGTGGCACGAAGTCCTCGCGCTTGACGACGGCCAGCAGTTCCAGCACGGCGGTGTCCAGCACATCCCAGGGGCGGATCTGCTGTTCGATCATGTTGAAGCGGGCTTGTTCGATGTTCATGGCGTGTCCTGCAAAAGAGGCAAGGGCGAGCGAGCTGGACGCACTGCGCCGACTCGCTGGGTTGGCGGCACGGCCGCGCGGGTTAACCCTTCATTTTAGGCAGCTTCTCGGCCTGTATTTCAGCCGGCCGAGCCTCGGAAACCCGCGCTTGCGCAGCCGCTTGCAAATCGCCCTCCTGCGGCCTGCTCAGCCCCAGCAGCAGCAGTTCCAGGTGCTGGCGGATGAAGGCGCGCGGGTCCGACTGCGCCAGGTCCGCATAACCGCAGGCGTCCAGCGTGTGCTTGTGCATGCACATCATGATCAAGGGCATGACGATGCTGTGAACCGCCACGTCGATGCTGACCGGCCGGAACTCGCCGCGCTCGATGCCGGACTGCACCAGCCGCGCGATCACCGCGCTGCCGGGCTGCACCACATGCTCGGCGTAGTACTGGGCCAGCTCCGGGAAGTTGCGCATCTCCGTCAGCACCAGCTTGAAGACGCCGGAAGCCGGGCTCTCGAAGATCCTGACCCACCATTCCGCCAGCACATCGACCAGCATCTCGGTACAACTGCCGGTGTGCGCCTGGCGCACGCGTTCGCCTTCGGCGATCTCGGCTGCCAGCGTCTGCTGGATGACGGCCTTCAGCAGGTCTTCCTTGCTCGGGAAGTAAAGGTAGAGCGTACCCTTGGACACGCCGGCCCGGTGCGCCACCTCGTCGGAGCGGGTGGCGGCAAAGCCTTTTTCGACGAACAGCGACAGCGCCGCATCCAGCAATTCCTGGGGGCGGGCGTCTTTGCGGCGCTGGCGTTGGGACGGTTCGGACATGTTAATGACTGACTGGTCAGTAATCCTAGCAGGCTGGTTCCGCCCGTCAAGCAAAGGCTTGGCGCGAGCCGTGCTTAAGACGTGCGTCGACTCAGGGTTGTCCCGAGGCGGCGGGTATCATCCCGCCCGATTCGCGGGGTCCCCCCGCGCTAGCTCAAGGAGATGCACTTGGATTGGTTGCTGCTGCTGAAGGCCGCCGTGATGGGCGTGGTGGAAGGCCTGACGGAATTCCTGCCGGTGTCGTCCACGGGGCATCTGATCCTGGCCGGTTCGGTGCTGGGTTTTGAAGGCGGCAGCCTGACGCCAGAGAAGGTCAAGGCCTTCGAGATCTCGATCCAGACCGGTGCGATCCTGGCCATCGTGCTGGTGTATTGGCAACGCCTGAGCGCGGTGGTGCGTGGTTTGGGCACGGAGCGCAATGCGCGCCGCTTCGCATTGAACGTGCTGATCGGCTTCCTGCCGGCGGTGGTGTTTGGCCTGCTGATCGGCAAGAAGGTGCAGGAACTGCTCTTCACGCCGCTGATCGTCGCGGCCACCTTCATCATCGGCGGCTTCATCATCCTGTGGGCCGAGCGGCGCAAGAACGTGGTCATCCGCGTGGCCGAGGTCGAAGACATGACGCCCTGGGACGCGCTGAAGATCGGCCTGGTGCAATGCCTGGCCTTTGTGCCGGGCACCAGCCGCTCGGGCTCGACCATCATCGGCGGCATGCTGTTTGGCCTGTCGCGCAAGGCGGCCACCGAGTTCACGTTTTTCCTCGCCATTCCCACGCTGATCGGCGCTGGCGCGTACAGCCTGCTGAAGGTGCGCCACAGCCTGGTTGCGGCGGATCTTCCGCTGTTTGCGGTCGGCTTCGTGTTCTCGTTCATCGCCGCATGGGCTTGCGTGCGCTGGCTGCTGCGCTACGTCTCGACGCACAACTTCAACGCCTTTGCGTGGTACCGCATTGGCTTCGGGCTGCTGATCCTGATTACGGCTTACACAGGCGTGGTCAGTTGGACGGACAGTTAAGGTTCAGCGTCTGGTGAAAACGAGGTCCCAAACCCCGTGGCCGAGTCTGAGGCCGCGGGCCTCGAACTTGGTCAGCGGCCGGTAGTCGGGCTTGGGCGCGTAACCCTGCGCGGTGTTCGTCAGCGCCGGTTCGGCGGACAGCACTTCCAGCATCTGTTCGGCATAGGGCTGCCAGTCGGTCGCGCAATGCAGCTTGCCGCCCAGCGCCAGGCGGCTGGCCAGCAGTTGCACCAGCGGCGGCTGGATCAGCCGGCGCTTGTTGTGCTTCTTCTTGTGCCAGGGGTCCGGGAAGAAGATGTGCACGCCCGCCAGCGTGGCCGGGGCGATCATCTGCTCCAGCACCTGCACGGCATCGTGCTGCACGATGCGCAGGTTGCCCAGGCCCTGCTCGCCAATGCGCTTGAGCAGCGCGCCCACGCCAGGCGTGTGAACCTCAACCCCGATGAAGTCGGTGTCGGGCCGGCCAGCGGCGATCTCCGCCGTGGCCGCGCCCATGCCAAAGCCGATCTCCAGCACCAGCGGCGCCTGCCTGCCGAACACGGCCGCGGCGTCCAGCGGCTGGTCCTGGAACGGCAGCACGAAGCGTGGCCCCAGCTCTTCCAGTGCACGCTGCTGGCCGGTGCCCATGCGGCCGGCGCGCAGCACGAAGCTGCGGATGCCGCGGCGCGGCGTGGCCGATTCGTCGGCGGGCGAAGCCTCGTCCGAAGGGTGGTCGGCGGGTGGGTTGGGCAGGGCAGTCATCGCGTATCGAAAGGCGGCACGCCCGGAGGCCCGCCGCGAGGAAGGGGAGCGCATTTTGCCAGTGCTGATCTGCCCGTCGTGCTTGGGCGATGATGACTGCATGGCTGACGACCTGCACCAACTGAGCTTGAACGACCTGAAGCTGCTGAGCCTGCTGCTGCAGGAGCGCAGCGTGACCCGCGTGGCCGAGGCCAGCGGCCAGGCCCAGCCGGCAGTCAGCCGCAAGCTGCAGCGGCTGCGAGAGGTGCTGGCCGACCCATTGCTGGTGCGCAGCGGCGCGCGCCTGGTGTTGACCGAGCGGGCGCTGGGCCTGCGCGAGCCGCTGCGGGAAATCATGGCTCAGGCCGCGCGGCTGGAAGGTGCCACGGTGTTCGACCCGAGCTTGGCCGAGCGCAGCTTCCACATCGTCTGCTCCGACTGCCTGCCACCGGACTTCCTGCCCGGCGTGGTCAAGCGCCTGACTGCAGCCGGCCCGCGCATCGGCGCCCATGTGCGCCCAGCAGACCCTGCCTTCGACCTCGCGCAGGCGCTGGACGAAGGCGGCGTGGACCTGGTCATCAACAACGACCCCAAGCCGCGCGAGGACCTGCGCCTGGGGGCGCTGTTCACCGATGATGTGGTCTGCCTGATGCGCCGCGATCATCCGCTGGCGCAGGAGCGTCGGCTGCCGCTGGCGCGTTACCTGCGCATGCGCCACCTCGCGCCCTATACCGGCTCGCAGCCGCGCAGCGGACCGATTGACGGCGAGCTGGCCAAGACAGGCTACCAGCGCCAGATCGTCGCCACCGTGCCCGAGTTCAATCTCGCGCCGTTTGCCTTGCTGGACAGCGAACTGGTCTTCACCACCGCACGCCGCTTTGCCGAGCACTACGCGGCACAACTGCCGCTGGTGGTGGTGCCCGCACCCGCCGAGCTGCCGCCGATGCGTTTCTACCAGCTCTGGCACGAGCGCAACCATGCGAGTGCGGCCAGTCGATGGCTGCGCGAGCAGGTCAAAGCCCAAGTCAAAGGACAGGTGGGTCCATAACACTTGGGCCATGGCCTGTATGGCCTGGCTCGGCCTGTTGCCATGAGGGGTGGCTCCCTAGACTTTGATCCATCTCAAGGAGCCCGCCCATGCAACGCCGCCACTTCCTGCACCTGAGCACCGCCGCTGGCTTGGCCGGCTTGGCCGCGGTGCCGACCGCCCGCGCCGAGCGCGAACTGACCCCGCTGAAGTTCACGCTGGACTTCCGCATCAGCGGCCAGGTCGCACCGTTTTTCGTCGCGCTGGCCAAGGGCTACTACAAGGACGAAGGCCTGGCGCCCAGCTTCGACGTGGGCTCGGGCTCGGTGGCCGCCATCACCCGCGTGGCCAGCGGCGCCTACGACTTGGGCTTTGGCGACCTGAGCGCGCTGATGGAGTTCCAGTCGGTGCAGGGCACAGCCGCCAAGGTGCAGGCCGTCTACCAGTACTACAACCGCGCGCCGTTCGCGATCATCGGCCGCAAGGACCGCGGCATTGGCCCGGACTTCAAGAGCCTGGCCGGCAAGCGCATTGCCGCAGCCGCCGTCGAGTCCACCCGCCGCGCCTGGCCCATGGTCGCGCAACACGCCGGCATGAAGGCAGATGCCTTCGAGTGGGTCACCACCGACTTCTCGCAGCGCGACAACGTCATCGTGCGCGGCGACGTGGACGGCGCGACCTACTTCCACGACTCGGCGCTGTCGCTGTTCCAGCGCATGGCCCCGGCACAGCTTTCGGTGCTGGTGTTTGCCGACGCGGGCCTGAGCCTCTACGGCAACGCCATCCTGGCGTCGACCGAACTCACCAGCAGGAGGCCTGAGCTCGTCAAGGCCTTCCTGCGTGCGACCAATCGCGGCCTGCAGGAGACGCTGGTCGACCCCGTTGCTGCCATGGCTCACGTGAAGCAACGCGAGCCGATGCTGGACGAGAAGGTCGAGGTGCAGCGCTTTGGGATCACCGCGAAATACGTGGTGACGGCCGACACCCGCGAACATGGCCTTGGCGCCGTGCGGCCCGAACTGCTGAAGGCCCAGCTCGACGAAGTGACCCGCACTTTCGCGCTGAAGAACCCGCCCAGGCCGGAAGCCGTGTTCAACCCCACGTTCCTGCCGGCCGCTGCAGAGCGCATCGTCAAGGCCTGAGGTGAGCATGCAGCAGGACCTGCTCAGCGACGCCGACGGTACTTACCTGCGCCGCGCGATCGCCTTGTCCGCCGAGGCCGCCGCGCAGGGCAACCGGCCGTTTGGCGCGGTGATCGTCTCGGCCGATGGCCAGGTGCTGGCCGAGGCCATCAACAACAACGCTGCGACCGGCGACTGCACCGCGCATGCGGAAGTCAACGCACTGCGCCTGGCCTCGCCGCGCCACCCGCGTGCGCTGCTGGCGGGCGCCACCATGTACGCATCCGGCGAGCCCTGCGTGATGTGCGCCGGCGCGATCTTCTGGGCCGGCATCCGGCGCGTGGTGTTCGGCATCGACGCCGTCAGCCTGCGCGGTTTTCGCGTGCTGCAGGCCGGTGCCGGCGACCTGGAAATGTCATGCCGCGAAGTGCTGGCGCGCAGCCCGGAGCCGTGTGTCGTCATCGGCCCGGCGCTGCAGCAGGAGGCGGCGCTGCCGCACGAGGCGTACTGGCGGGTGAGCGCTGCCGCCAAGGCCGAAACACTGGAGAACACACGATGAACCCCATGCTCGACGAACTGAAGAGGGAGGCCCGCATGGGCGCAGTGGGCACCGAACGGCCACGCGAGGTGCGGGTGATCGACCTGGCCAACTTCGAACAGCGCCAGGCGGAGATTGCCGACCAGCTGTGGGACGCCGCGGTCGACGTGGGCTTTTTCCAGCTGGCCAACCACGGCATTGACCTCGCCGCCACGCGTGAGGCCTTCGAGATGACCGAGCGCTTCTTCGCACTGCCGGCCGAGACCAAGGCCCGCCATCCGCTGAAGAAAGGCCTGAACGCCGGTTGGGAAAGCCGCGCCCAGGTGCGGCCGTCCACCGGCACGCCGGACCAGAAGGAGTCCTACCAGATCACCCGGCCGCACATGGCCGGCCTGTGGCCGAGCGAGGCCGAGCTGCCGCAGTTCCAGGCCACGATGCTGGCCTTCGAGGCCAAGGCCTGGACCGTGGCAATGCAGGTGCTGTCCTGTTTCGCGTTGAAGCTGGGCTTCGCGGCGGACTTCTTCACCCGCGCCCATGACCCGGCCCGGCCCGGCTACCAGAGCACCTTGCGCCTGCTGCACTACTTCGCGGTCGACCCGGCGCAGCGCGCGAACATGGGCCTGTGGCGCGCCGGTGCCCACACCGACTTCGACTGCCTGACGCTGCTGTTCCAGCGCGCAGGGCAGGGAGGGCTGCAACTGCTGCCCGGCAAGGACATGGACTCGCAGGCCTGGACCTCGATCACGCCGGCCGACGAGCTGATCACCTGCAACATCGGCGACATGCTGATGCGCTGGAGCGACGACCAGCTGCCGTCCAACTTCCACCGTGTGCGCAACCCCACGCCAGACGAATACCAGGGCCCGCGCTACAGCCTGGCCTTTTTCGCCCAGGCCAACCGCGACGTGATGATCGAAAGTCCCGCCGGCAAGTACGCACCCATTTCCGCCGAGGACTACCTGCAGCAGCGCGTCAACGCCAACTTTGCGAAGTACTGAGCCTGACGCACGTCAAGCCCGAGGCGCCTGCCGGATCGCGTAAACTCACGGCCTTCGCGGGCGTAGTTCAATGGTAGAACTTCTGCTTCCCAAGCAGATAGCGTGGGTTCGATTCCCATCGCCCGCTCCAGACGACCCCACACAAAAGCCAAGGCCTCACCGCCTTGGCTTTTTTGTTGAGCAAGTGCGACCTTGGGTCAGCCCAGGACGGCTTCGTAGTCCTGACCACCGTAGAATATGCCGTGGATGAAGACGACCTCGCTTTGGTCGTCGGGTTCAAAGGCGATCACGGTGCTGCCGCGGAAGTGGGTGACCCTCATCCCAGGACGGATGTCATCACGGGCAACACCACCGTGGGGCAGGTTGCCAATCTCCTTCTTGCAGTGCTTGACGATGGCGGTGACGAAGTTCGCGGCGTTGACTGGCGATTTCGGTGGCCCTTCGGCGATGAAGTCCTCCAGGTCCGCGAGCTGCCGCTGGGCTTTCGGCAGGAACTCGACTTCGTAGCGGATCATCCTGCGGTACTCGCCTTTCTGCGTTGATCCAGCCGTGACAGCAACTCCTCGGCTGACACGCCACGGGTGCCGTTTTTCTTGCGATCATCGAAGGACGCGGCAACGTCCGTGAGCAGCCATTGCTCGACTGCCCTGTCTCGGGCGCGCAGCATGCGCAGGCCATCTCGAAAAACCTCGCTGTCGCTGGCGTACTCGCCGGAGGCCACCTTCTGGCTGACGTACTCAGCCAATTCGGGCGGGATCGAGATGCTCATCTTTCGGCTGATCTGAGACATGGGCGCCTCCTGAGTGGGTAGGAATAAATACTACCAGACGCGGGTCAACGCAGCTCATGTGGCGGCATCGTGCTGCGGCATGGATGCCTTCATGGGTCAAACCTTCAGCTTGCCCGGCTTGGTACCGTTGGAGGTGTTGCGCCAAGGCCTCGCAGCCAGGCCTGAAACCCGACCCTGCAAGCCATTTGCTTGGCCGCTTGAGCCAGGGCAAGGTGAGCGGCCTGCCGCTAGTGGTTTGTCCGACTGGGGTCGACTTTGAGCGCGCGCGTACAGTCACAGGCAACAAAAACGAACGGTCGTTCGTTTTGATCTCGAGTGTTTTAGGAGCTCCCGGATGCGTTTCCAGCGCCCCCTGTTTTTGCTGCCCGTGGTCGCTGCCGTGTTGGCCGGCTGCGGTGGCAGTACCGACGCGCCACCCCCGCGCGCCACGATTGTTCTGGCGCAGCTGGCCGGCCAGGCCACCACGGCCC
Source organism: Ideonella azotifigens (assembly GCF_006519715.1). Lineage (GTDB taxonomy): Bacteria > Pseudomonadota > Gammaproteobacteria > Burkholderiales > Burkholderiaceae_C > Ideonella > Ideonella azotifigens. Next base: position 2,667 of record NZ_VIDT01000092.1, on the reverse strand, counting down.
AGATCGACGCAGGCACCACGGCCACCGGCCTGATCGGCCTGACGGGCGCCGCGGTCTGCAATGTGGACATCCGCTATGTGGTCTACCAGACCCGCGACCCGGCTGGCCAGCCTGCCACGGCCAGCACCGCGGCCTTTGTTCCTTCGGGCACCGATGCCAGCTGCACCGGCTCGCGTCCGGTGGTGTTGTACGCGCACGGTACGACGATCGAGAAGGCCTACAACATGGCCGACATCACCCACAACTCCGAAGGCAGCCTGGTCGCAGCGCTGCTGGCAGCGCATGGCTACATCGTGGTCGCGCCGAACTACCTGGGCTATGACGAGTCCGGCCTGGACTACCACCCGTACCTGAACGCCGAGAACAGCGCCATCGACATGGTCGACGGCCTGCGCGCCGCCAAGGCCTACCTGAACGAAGCCAGCGCGGTGAAGCCTTCGGCCCAGCTGTTCGTGACCGGCTACTCGCAAGGCGGCCACGTGGCGATGGCCACGCACAAGATCATCGAGCGCGACTACGCCAGCGAGTTCACCGTCACAGCCTCGGCGCCGATGTCCGGCCCGCACAACCTGGCCAAGTTCATCGCCCAGATCAACAGCGGCCCGGATGTTTGCCCCACGCTGGGCTCGTCCGACCCGAACTGCACGGTGAACGCCGGTGCCACGCTGTTCACGCCGCTGCTGCTGACCAGCTGGCAACGCTCCTACGGTGACGTCTACAGCGACGCCGCCAGCGTCTACCAGTTGCCCTATGGCGCGGCCACGGCCACGCTGCTGCCGACCAACAGCACGGCGGAAGAATTGTTGACGACCGGCAAGCTGCCCGCCGACACGACCTTCCGCAAGCTGTTTGGCACCGGAGGCTTGATCCAGGAGAGCTACCGCGCGTCCTACTTTGCCTCAGGCAGCGGCTTCGCGAAGGCCGCCGCGGCCAACACGCTGCTGGGCTGGACGCCCAAGGCGCCGATGGCCATGTGCTACAGCGCGGCCGATCCGACCGTCTATGCCTACAACACGACCGACATGCAGGCCGACCTCGCATCGCGCGGCGTGCTGGTGCCAGCACTTGATGTGCGTGGCGACCCGGCGACCATTGCTGGCACGCTTGGCAATTCTGCTGCACAGCTGGCCGGCGCTTTCCAGGTCAACAACCCTGCGGCAGGCACGGCAGTCGGCACGCCTGGCACGGAGAACGACCACGCAGCTGCGGCGCCATATTGCGCCACTTTCGTGCGCGGCTTCTTCGCCAACTTCGTCCAGTGAATGCCGAGCGCCAAGGATTCAAACCGATGACTTCCCGATTCCAATTCCCTTCGCTTTCGACCAGCCTGCGCGCAGCCGCGCTGGCCGCGCTGGCAGTGGCTGGCCAGGCCCACGCAGCCGATGCCGGCACCGGTTCCGGCAGCATGCTGGACGGCTGGACCTTCTACCTGGGTGGCGCCTACATCGACGTGCACGCCAAGTCCAGCCCGCTGAGCGGCACCAGCACCACGTTCCCAGATGGCAGCACCCACGCCGCGCGCTTTCGCATTGACGATGCCAGCACCGTCGGCTTTGGTCTGGTCTACCGCTTCAACAAGACCTGGAGCGGCGAACTGGCCCTGGGCCTGCCGGCCGAGCACAGCATCCACGGCGAGGACTTGCTCGAGTCCTTCGACCAGATCACGCTGGTCAAGCAGGCGCCACCGGCTGCCTTCCTCAACTACCATTTCCCCGAGGTGGCAGAAGGCGTGTCCTTCTTCGTCGGCCCGGGTATCAATTACACGCGCTTTCTGCGCGCCCGCAACACCGCTTCGGGCAATGCGGCGGCCGGTGGCGAGACCAAGGTCAAGCTGGATTCGTCCTGGGGCCTGGCGGGCCACGTCGGCGGCACCTGGCAGATCGACCGCAACTGGTCCTTCGTCGGCACGGTGGCCTACGCGCACGTCACCAGCACGCAGACCTCGACCACCCAGACCAACCTGGGCAACGGGCCGGTCACGGTCACGCACACCGCGAACATCAACTTTCGCCCGGTTGTTTATTCGCTGTCGCTGGGCTATACGTTCTGAGCTTTGCGCGCCGGCATGTCCGGCGCCTGCCCTGATGGTTCAACGCCGCGCATTGCCGCGGCGTTTTCCATGGGGGATCCGATGCGCTGAACAGCCGGGCCCACTCCGTGTTTTCCGTGTTCGCGGGGCCCTGGCTTCGGGCATCATGCACAGCGAACACAGGGATCTCTCATGTCCGCCACGCCTTTCCAGGTCTTTTGCCTCAGCCCCAAACTGCCCGATCTGATCACTTCGGGTTTCGGTCCTTTCGTGCTGCGCAGCTGCGCCACGCTGGACGCCTTGTCCGAACAACTCAACACCCAGGTCACAGACGGCAGCGAGATCGGCCCGGCCTTGTTGATCCACCTGCCTACCGCGGGCGGGCTGGACAAGCTGCTGCAATGGCCCGGGCTGGCGCGCGCGGTGATGGCCGCGGCCGTGCTGGTGGTGGCGCCCGAGCCGGCGCCAGTCACCTGCCTGAAGCTGCTGCAGGCGGGTGTGCGCGAGATCCTGTCCGAGCGCGAGGTCAATGACGAGATGATGGGCCGCTCGCTGCGCATTGCGCTGGAGCGCAAGCGCCAGGACGACGCCGCCCGCCGCGCCTACAGCATCGACCTGACGACCGGCCTGCCCAACCA
>NZ_VIDT01000919.1 GCF_006519715.1 Ideonella azotifigens | reverse complement strand
TAGGAGCCGGCTGGTCGGGCAGCACGCCCTTGATCACCGGCTCCTGCTTGGGCTTGGCCTTTTCGCGGCGCGAGATCGAGACCTCGTCGTCCGGCTCCTCGATCATCGTGTAGCTGGCCTGCAGGTTTTCCAGGCGCGGATCGTCGTGGCGCAGGCGTTCGAGCTTGTAGTTCGGCGTCTCCAGGTGCTTGTTGGGCACCAGCAGCACGGTGGTGCGCTGCTTCAGCTCGATCTTGGTGATCTCGGTGCGCTTTTCGTTCAGCAGGAAGGAGGTCACTTCCACCGGCACCTGCACGTGCACGGCGGCGGTGTTTTCCTTCATCGACTCTTCCTGGATGATGCGCAGGATCTGCAGCGCGGAAGATTCGGTGTCGCGGATGTGGCCGGTGCCGTTGCAGCGCGGGCAAGTGATGTGGCTGCCTTCGGAGAGTGCAGGGCGCAGGCGCTGGCGGCTCAGCTCCAGCAGGCCGAACTTGCTGATCGACGAGAACTGCACGCGGGCGCGGTCGAAGCGCAGCGCGTCCTTGAGGCGCTGTTCCACCTCGCGGCGGTTCTTGCTGTCCTCCATGTCGATGAAGTCGACCACGATCAGGCCGCCCAGGTCGCGCAGCCGGCACTGGCGGGCGATTTCGTCGGCGGCTTCGAGATTGGTGCGGGTGGCGGTCTCCTCGATGTCGCTGCCACGGGTGGCGCGGGCCGAGTTCACGTCGACAGCGACCAGCGCCTCGGTGTGGTCGATCACGATGGCGCCACCGGACGGCAGGTTCACCGTGCGGCTGAAGGCCGTTTCGATCTGGTGCTCGATCTGGAAGCGCGAGAACAGCGGCGCGTCGTCGCGGTAGCGCTTCACCCGTGAGGCCGATTCCGGCATCACGTGGTTCATGAACTGCTGCGCCTGATCGTAGATGTCGTCGGTGTCGATCAGGATCTCGCCGATGTCCGACGTGAAGTAATCGCGGATCGCGCGGATCACCAGCGACGATTCCTGATAGATCAGGAATGCACCCTTGCCAGCCTTGGAAGCGCCATCAATGGCCTCCCAGAGCTTGAGCATGTAGTTCAGGTCCCACTGCAGCTCGGGCGCCGAGCGGCCGATGCCGGCGGTGCGGGCGATCAGGCTCATGCCCTTGGGGTATTCGAGCTGGTCGAGGTTTTCCTTCAGCTCTTCGCGCTGCTCACCCTCGATGCGGCGCGAAACGCCACCGCCGCGCGGGTTGTTGGGCATCAGCACCAGGTAGCGGCCGGCCAGCGAGACGAAAGTCGTCAGCGCCGCGCCCTTGTTGCCGCGTTCTTCCTTCTCGACCTGGACCAGCAGTTCCTGGCCGTTCGAAATGCAGTCCTGGATCTTCGCGTCGCGAACGCTGACGCCTTCGCGGAAGTAGGTCTTGGCGATTTCCTTGAACGGCAAGAAGCCGTGGCGGTCTTCGCCGTAGTCGACGAAGCAGGCTTCGAGGGAAGGCTCGACGCGCGTCACGACGGCCTTGTAGATGTTGCCCTTGCGCTGTTCGCGCCCTTCGATCTCGGTCTCGAAGTCGAGCAGTTTCTGCCCGTCCACGATGGCCAGACGCCGCTCTTCCGGCTGCGTCGCATTGATCAGCATGCGTTTCATGTGCACTCCTTCAGCGTGCCGCTGCCCCAGTTTCGGGGTGCGCGGCACGCGCATGAAGGTGTCAGCCGCCTGAAAAACAGGACGGGCAACACCTCAACCGATGCACGAGAAACAAGAAATGAAGCCGGAAGAAGGAATCGCCCTGGACTGACAAAGAACCGCGTTGGCGGCTCAGCG
>NZ_VIDT01000918.1 GCF_006519715.1 Ideonella azotifigens | reverse complement strand
TGCCGGCCGCGCCACACAGCCCGCCCAGGTAGCGCAGCATCAGCCAGCCGGGCCACCAGTCGCCCAGGCCGAAGGCCGCGGTGCTGAGCACGGCCAGCAGCAGCCCGGCGCTGTAGAGCCGATGGCGCCAGCGCGCATCGTCTATCCATGCGGCCAGCAGCGTGCCGCTCATGTAGCCGGCATAGTTCACCGCGGCCAGCAGGCCGGCGTTGCGGTCGGACAGCCCCGTCTGCACCTGCAGTTCGGGTAGCAGCGGCGTGTAGGCAAAACGCGCCAGGCCGACGGTCAGCACCAGCGCGCTGAGACCGCCGGTGATGACTTGCCAGGGTTGGAGAGGCTTAGATCCGCCCATCGGCCAGGCGGCGTTCGATCTGCGGCTTGCGGTCATTGCCCCAGAAGGGCTCGCCGTCGATGATGAAAAACGGCGCGCCGAACACGCCCAGCGCCAGTGCGTCGTCATTGGCCTGCTTGAGCCGGTGCTTCCAGACCGGGTCGCCCCAGGCGTCCTGCGCAGCCTCGGCGTCCAGGCCGGTCTCCGCCACCAGCGCCTTCAGCGCGGCCGGCTCGCTGAGCGGCACGCCGCGTGTGAAGTAGGCCCGCATGCCGGCGCGGGACCATGCGGCGGCAGCGTCCGGCCCTTGCGTGTCGTGCAGCCACCAGAACACGCGGGCGGCGTTCTGCGTGGCGATGGGAAACGGCGCGGGCTGGCGATACGGCACCCGCTCGAAACGCGCCGAGCGCTCGAAATCCAGCAGCGTGTACTCGCGCTTGACCGGATGCGATACCGGGCTCACCAGAAACCGCTGGGCCGCCCCAAGGTTTCTGACCCCCTCGGGGGGCGGGCTGGGCGCGAGCCCGGCCCTGGGGGCGCTCGTGGATTCGGCGGCCTGGAAAGCCACGCCCAGCAGGATGGCGTGGCGGCGCACTGGCCGGCCATGACGCGCGGCCAGCGCGTCGATCCATTCGTTGGCGATGTAGGCATAGGGTGACGAGAAGTCGAAGAAAAAGTCGATGGCGGCAGGCATGATCGTGCAAACGATAGACCGATCCGTCGCGCGTGGCGACAGTGCATGCCCCGGTTGCGCAGTTTCGTCGCAGCAGTACCGCATGCTGCAAGGTCTTGCCTAGCATGGCGCCATGCCGCACCTTTCCGTCAATGCCGCGCGCCGGCACTTCCAAGCCTTGGCTCTCTCGGCCCTGCTGGCGCTGAATCTGCCGACAGCGCATGCAGCCCCGCTCTCCGCCGCCGAGGAGTCCGCCATCGACAGCACCGTGCGCGAGGCGCTGCGCACGCAGCGGGCGCCCGGCGCCGTGGTAGCGATCCGCCGCGGCGGCGAGTTGCTGCTGCGCCGCGCCTATGGCCTGGCGGACGTCGCCAGCGGCCGGGCCATGCACGAGGACACGGCCTTCGAGATCGGCTCCATCACCAAGCAAATGACCGCGGCCGCGGTGCTGCAGCTGGTGCAGGCCGGCCGGCTCTCGCTGGACGACGCGGTGAGCAAGTTCGTACCCAGCTACCCTGCTGCTGCACAAGTGACCGTGCGGCAATTGCTTCAGCAGACCAGCGGGCTGCCGGACTTCGCCGGCACAGAGGCTTTTGCCGCCAACGCGACGCAGACGCCGGCCCGCTTCGAGCAGGTACTGGCCACGGTACAGGCCGCGCCACAGCAGTTCACACCGGGCAGCCGCTTTCGCTACAGCAACACGAACTACCTGCTGCTGGCCCGCATCGTCGAGACCGTCAGCGGCCAGCCGTTTGCGACCCGGCTGGGCGAGCAGGTGCTGGCCCCCGTCGGCATGGCCCAC
>NZ_VIDT01000917.1 GCF_006519715.1 Ideonella azotifigens | reverse complement strand
CCGAGAGGTCCAGGTGCTGATGCAGATGGCGCTGCCGCGGGTGGTGGTGCTGGGCGGCTTCCTGTCGCACGAGGAGTGCGACGCGCTGGTGGCGCTGGCCAACCCGCGGCTGTCGCGCTCGGAAACCGTGGTCAACGCGACCGGCGGCAGCGAAGTGAACAGCGCCCGTACCAGCGACGGCATGTTCTTCGGCCGCGGCGAACACGCGCTGTGCGCCCGCATCGAGCAGCGCATTGCCGACCTGCTGCGCTGGCCGGTGATCAACGGCGAGGGCCTGCAGGTGCTGCGCTACCGGCCCGGCGCCCAGTACCTGCCGCATCACGATTATTTCGACCCGGCCCAGCCCGGCGCGCCGACCATCCTGTCGCGCGGCGGCCAGCGCCTGGGCACCTTGCTGATGTACCTCAACACGCCCGAGCGCGGCGGCGCGACGACCTTCCCGGACGTCGGCCTCGAAGTCGCCCCGATCAAGGGCAACGCGGTGTTCTTCAGCTATTCCCGGCCCAGCCCGACCACCCGCACGCTGCACGGCGGCGCGCCAGTGCTGGCCGGTGAAAAGTGGGTGGCGACGAAGTGGCTGCGCGAAGGCGAGTTCCACTGAACCCGTGCTGAGGGGACACTGAACCTGCCCGTTCCGAGGGCAGGTTCAGCCGGCGGTCAGTCGCCTGCCAACGGTGCGCAGGCCACGCCGCCCGCTTCGCTGCTGACGCTGGCCAGCGCCGCTTCGGCGGCTTGCAGCAGCGGCAGCAGCTGGTCCCCATGCGACGGGAACCAGGCCACGCCGATGCGTGCGCTCAGCGGAATACGGGCCACGCCGACATTGACTGGCGCGGCCAGGGCTTGCGCGATCTTGTTGGCGACCAGCGTGGCTTCGTCCGCGTGGTGCAGGTCGACCAGCATCGCGGCGAACTGGCCGCCATCCAGCCGCACTGCCGTGTCGGTCTTGCGCAGCTCGAAGTGCAGCCGGCTGGCGGTGGCGCGCAACACGTCGTCGCCGACGCTGTGGCCATGGGTTTCGCACAAGGCCTCGAAGCCTGTCAGCTCGACCAGCATGAAGGCCACCACGCTGTGCTGGCGCGCGGCGCGCTGGATGGCCATCTCGGCCCGGTCGGGCAGCACCGCGCGGGTGGGCAGGCCGGTCAGGCTGTCGTGGTGGGTCAGCTGCAGCCGGGCTTCATCGTCCGAGCGCTGCGCGGGCTCCACGGCAATCAGGCCGACCACGCTGCCCTGGTGATCGCGCAGCGTGCCCAGCGCCAGGCGGGTGGGCTGGGGTGAGCCGTCCTTGTGGCGCAGCACCCATTCGTGTTCGTCGGTGAAGCCGCGCTGCAGCCTGGCGCTGAGCACGCTGGCGTCTGCCGGGATGCGTTCGCCGAGTTCGCGCGAGAGCTGGGTGGCGCGCACCTCCAGCTCTTCCAGCGCCATCAGGTTGCCGGCCAGTTCGCGGCCGCTCAGTTCGTCGCGGCCACGGCCCAGGCGCTCGGCACCGGCCGGGTTGATCCAGCGTATTCGGCCGTCCAGGTCCAGCCCCAGCACCAGGCCGGGATAGGAGTCCAGCAGCAGTCGCTGCACTTCACCGAGTTCCAGCCAGGTGCGGGACTGCGGGTCGAAGGAAGGGGGGCGGCGGTCCATGCGGCCAGTTTCTACCGAGCCGCCAGCGCCGACAAGCGGCACCTGCGCGGCAGAAGGCTTGGGCGCCCTATCGTTTACCCGCGGGTTGAACCGCGGGCCGCCTGGTCAGAAGCTGCTCCAGTCGCTGTCGCCCGCCGTGGTGGCCGGTGCGGCGGTGGTGCGAGACACGCTGGCCGCCTTGG
>NZ_VIDT01000916.1 GCF_006519715.1 Ideonella azotifigens | reverse complement strand
AGTCCATGGCGAGAGACTACCTCGCCGGGCGCGCGGCCCCCCGGTCGATCAGCGCGCCCGCTTGCTGCGTTCGCTGGTGGCGTCGATCACGTTGTCGCCGGCCTCCTGCACGCGCCGGCTCATCTCGGCCTGGCCCTGGGCCATCGCGCTCATCGCGTTCTGGCCCAGCTCGGCAAAGAACTCGGTGTAGTTCTTCATCAGGCCCTGGCCGAGCTGCGCAAAGGCATTGGACTGCATCAGGCTGCCGGAGGACTTCTGCCATTGCTGCAGCAGGTCCTGCGTGTTGACCTGGGACAGCGAGCTGACCTCGGGCGAGGTCGAAAACTGGGTCAGCAGCGCCATGTTGGCCTGGGTCAGCTTGACCAGCGGCTGGATGGCGGATTGCATGGCTTGGGTGGGATCTGACATGGCGGCTCCTTGGCGAGGCAAAACGGCATTGAGCCGCGGTCGGCGCGGGCTGTCTGTGCGCTGGGCAACGTCTGCCGGCCAATGCCATGATGGTGATCCGGTGATGCGAATACCATCCAAGTGGATGGTCGTATGATGCAACCATGCCCAGACGAACTGCCCATGCCGCACCGGCCCTCACACCCACGGACGAGAAGATCACGCTGAACCTGGGCTATGTGGACCTGGGCCAGATCGACCTGCTGGTGCAGGAAGGCTTCTACGCCAACCGCAGCGACTTCATCCGCACCGCCATTCGCCAGCACCTGGGCAGCCACGCCGAGGCGGTGCGCCAGGTGGTGTTGCGCAAGACGCTGGTGCTGGGCATCCAGCACTACAGCGCGGCCGACCTGCAGGCGGTGCAGGCGGCGGGCCAGCAGCTGCAGATCCGTGTGCTGGGACTGGCCTCGCTGGCGGCCGACGTGACGCCCGAGCTGGCGCTGGCGACCATCGAATCCCTCACCGTGCTGGGCGCGCTGCGCGCCAGCAGCGAAGTCAAACACGCGCTGGCCGGGCGCATCCGCTACAGCTGACGCCCATGCCTTCCTCCTCCCCGATCCTCCCCCGAAAGCCCCCATGCCCCTGCCTTTCCAGAACACGCTGGCGCAAGCCACACGGCTGACCCGCTCAGGCCAGCTGCAGGCGGCCACCGAGCTGCTGCGCAACGCCATGGGCCCAATGGGCCAGCCCTGGCGCTCGCCCTCTTCATCGGCAGCCACGCCCACCGCCGCGCCGCCGGACGTGATCGACGTGCAGGCCACCGAGCTGCCGCGCGAACCTGCCGCAGCACGGGCCGAAGCCAGCACCGCACGACCGACCGCCGGCGGCATCGCAGGCTTTCTCTCCGGCACGCACGAATGCGCAGCCGGCCAGCGGGACTACAAGCTGTTCGTGCCACCCGGCGCTGGCGAAGGGCCAATGCCGCTGGTCGTGATGCTGCACGGCTGCACCCAGAACCCGGACGACTTCGCCGCCGGCACCGCCATGAACGCGGCGGCGCTGGCGCAGGGCTTCGCGGTGCTGTACCCGGCGCAGTCCACCCAGGCCAACCCGCAGCGCTGCTGGAGCTGGTTCAAGCACAACCACCAGCAGCGCGGCCGCGGCGAGCCGGCGCTGCTGGCCAGCATGACGCAGCAGCTCATTGCCGAACACGGCATCGATGCGAGCCGGGTCTACGTGGCCGGGCTGTCGGCCGGCGGCGCGATGGCGGCCATCCTCGGCGCGCTTTATCCCGAGCTGTTTGCTGCGGTGGGTGTGCATTCCGGACTGGCACCGGGTGCCGCGGCCGACCTGCCCTCCGCACTGGCGGCGATGAAGGGCCAGGGTGGTGCCAGCCGCGCAGCGCCCATCGCCGTGCCCACCATC
>NZ_VIDT01000915.1 GCF_006519715.1 Ideonella azotifigens | reverse complement strand
CCTTGACGATGGCCAGGCTCTTGTGGCGGTCCGAAGGCAGGGCGTGCGCGGTCATCGCGATGATGGGCAGCGCCTGGTGCCGGGCCTCGCGGCGGATCAGCGCGGTGGCCTGGTAGCCATCCATCACCGGCATCTGCACGTCCATCAGCACCAGGTCGAAATGATGGTCGCGCAGGCAGGCCAGCGCCTCCTTGCCGTCGCGCGCGAGCTGCACCTCCATGCCGGCGTATTCCCGCAGCAGGTCGCCCGCGACGATCTGGTTGGACTCGTTGTCCTCGACCAGCAGCACCCGCTTGCCGCGCAGCATCGCCGGCACCGCCGCCGGGTCGGTCGACTGGCTGGCCGCGGTGGCCTCGCGTTGCTGCACCAGCACGCTGGCATGCTCGGCCGTGCCCACCTGCAGCCGCGCATCGAAGCTGAATTCGCTGCCTTCGCCGGGCTTGCTCTGCACGCCGATCTTGCCGCCCATCAGCGCCACCAGCTGCTTGCAGATCGCCAGCCCGAGGCCGGTGCCGCCATGCTGGCGCGTGCTCGATGGGTCGAGCTGGTCGAAGGGCTGGAACAGCCGCTCGGCCTGCGCCGGCTGGATGCCGACCCCCGTATCGTGCACCGCGAAGACCAGCGTGCAGTTCGGCACTTCGCCGCTGCTGTCCTGCTGCGTGCAGCGCACGGCAACCCGGACCTCGCCGCGGGCGGTGAACTTGACCGCGTTGGCGCAGAGGTTGACCAGCACCTGCTCCAGCCGCAGCGCATCGCCCACCAGCACCGGCGGCAGGTCTTCGGGCACGTCCATCTTCAGCGTCAGGCCCTTGTCCTGCGCGCTGGCACCGATGGCGGCCTGCAGCTTGTCCAGCACCTGCACCAGCAGGAAGGGCCGGTGCTCCAGCACCAGCTTGCCGGCCTCGATCTTCGAGAAGTCCAGGATGTCATTGATGATCAGCAGCAGGGTGTCGGCCGCGGCCCGGGCCCGGTTCAGGTAGCCGCGCTGGCGCGAGTCCAGCCGGCTGCGCAGTGCCAGGTTGATCAGGCCCTGCATTGCATTCATCGGCGTGCGGATCTCGTGGCTCATGTTGGCCAGGAACTCGCTCTTGGCGCGCGATGCCACCTGGGCCTGCTCACGTGCCTCGGCCAGCGCCTTCTGGGCTTCCTGCCATTGCGCCTGGCGCTGCTGCAGCTGTTGGGCCAGCTCGGCCAGGCGGGCCTCGCTGGCGCGGGCCTGGGCCATGGCCTGCTCGGCCACGCTGCGTTGCTGCGAGAGTTGCCAGCTCAGTTGGCGCTGGGCGCGCAGCAGCCGGCTGCCCAGTGCGGCAATGCCCAGTACCGTCACCGGCATCCAGCAGGCGGCGGCCAGCAGCCCGGGTGGCGAGCCGGCCAACCCGAAGACCATGGCCAGCTGCACCAGGGCCCAGAGCCCGAACCCGGCCGCGACGTAGGCCGCCTCGCGCATTTGCGAGCGGCGCGCCAGGGACAGGAACAGCAGCGCCAGCGTTGCCTGAAAGAAGACGCCCGCGACTGCCAGAAATTCGCTGGGATTCATGGTGGCCACGGCCTGCTGCTTGTCCAGGAGCTGGGGTTGAATTCAGACTAGCACCAAGCTTCGCGCGGCGCCATGCGGGCATTGCCGTGTCTGCGCTGCAGCTTGCACGAACGGTCACAAAACCGCACGCACTGGCAGTCTGCAGCAGTCCTGTGACAGCGTTTGTTCAGCGGCTGTTCAGGTGCCTGAAAACCCCTGAGACCTCGTTGGCGCCGATGGGATCAGGCGGCCGGGCCGCCCTTCATCGCGTGATGCTGTACGCGGTTGCGGCCGGCGCG
>NZ_VIDT01000914.1 GCF_006519715.1 Ideonella azotifigens | reverse complement strand
CTGGACCTGCGCACCGCGCATGCCACTGGCCAGTACGTGGTGCCACCCATGCACCTCACGCGCAGCACGCACCCCGGCGGCGTGGCCGGTGCGATGGCGGCGGCGCCGCACCAGCTCTCCGGCCAGTTCAGCCTCGGCGGGCAGGAACAGTTCTACCTCGAAGGCCAGATCAGCTACGCGCTGCCACAGGACGATGGCGGGCTGAAGATTCATTGTTCGACCCAGCACCCCAGCGAGATGCAGGCGATGGTCGCGCATGCGCTGCAACTGGACGCCAATCAGGTGCTGGTCGAATGCCGGCGCATGGGCGGCGGCTTTGGCGGCAAGGAGTCGCAGTCGGCGCTGTTCGCCTGCGTGGCGGCGCTTGCCGCCAAGAAGCTCAACAAGCCGGTCAAGCTGCGCGTGGACCGCGACGACGATTTCCTGATCACCGGCCGCCGCCACGGCTTCGAGTTCGACTGGCAGGCCGGCTTCGACGACAGCGGCCGGCTGCTGGCGGTGGACGTCACGATGCTGGGCCAGGCCGGGCACTCGGCCGACCTGTCGCCCCCTGTGCTGACGCGCGCGATCTGCCACCTGGACAACGCCTACTGGCTGCCGGACGTGGCCATCCACGGCTTCCTGCCGCGCACCAACACGCAGAGCAACACGGCATTCCGCGGCTTCGGCGGGCCGCAGGGCGCGCTGGTGATCGAAGTCATCATCGACCAGATCGCCCGCCAGCTGGGCCTGGATCCGCTGGCGGTGCGGCAGGTCAACTGGTACGGCCTGCCGGGCAGCGGGCGCGACGTGACGCCTTACCTGCAACCGGTGGTCGACAACATCATCGCGCCGCTGACCGACGAGCTGGCCGCCAGCAGCGACTACCTCGCGCGCCGCGCCGAGGTCGCCGCGTTCAACGCCACCAGCCCGTGGCTGAAAAAAGGCCTGGCGCTGACCCCGGTGAAGTTCGGCATTTCGTTCAACGTCAACCACTTCAACCAGGCAGGCGCGCTGGTGCACATCTACCGGGACGGCTCAGTGCTGGTGAACCACGGCGGCACCGAAATGGGCCAGGGCCTGAACACCAAGGTGGCGCAGGTCGTCGCCCACGAACTGGGCCTGCCGCTGGCCCGCGTGCGCGCCAGCGCCACCGACACCAGCAAGATCGCCAACACCTCGGCCACCGCTGCCTCCACCGGTGCCGACCTGAACGGCAAGGCCGCGCTGGACGCCGCGCAGAAGCTGAAGAAACGGCTGGCGGAAGTGGCCGCGTCGCACTGGCAGGTGGCGCCCGACCAGGTGCGCTTCGAGGGCAACGCGGTGCTGGGGCCAGACGGCCAGCACGAGGCCTTTGCCGCCATCGTCGAGCAGGCCTACGTGGCCCGCGTGCAGCTCTGGGCCGACGGCTTCTACGCCACGCCCGGCCTGCACTGGAACCGCGACACGCTGACCGGCCGGCCGTTCTATTACTTCGCCTATGGCGCGGCCGTCAGCGAAGTGCTGCTGGACCGGCTGACCGGCGAATGGCGACTGCTGCGCGCCGACCTGCTGCACGACGTGGGCCGCTCGCTGAACCCGGCCATCGACATCGGCCAGGTCGAAGGCGGTTTTGTGCAGGGCATGGGCTGGCTGACCAGCGAGGAGCTGGTGTGGCACCCGCAAAGCGGCAAGCTGCTGACGCACGCGCCGTCCACCTACAAGATCCCCACCGCCAACGACCTGCCGCACGCGCCGGGTGCGTTCACGACACGGCTGTACAAGGGCGACAACGTCGAGGACAGCATCCACCGCAGCAAGGCTGTGGGCGAGCCGCCGCTGCTGCTGAGCTTCTCGGT
>NZ_VIDT01000913.1 GCF_006519715.1 Ideonella azotifigens | reverse complement strand
GGGTCCGAATACGGCATGCCAGGCGCCGACTGCTTGGACTCCACCCGCTCGGTGTAGCCCAGCGGGTCCGTCATCTCCAGCACCCGGTCCGGCCCGCTCTCGGAGGCCGTGAAGGTGCTGGCACCGTAAGGCGTCGCCAGCTGCGTGATGAAGCTGCCCGCGTCATAGGTCATCGTCGAGGCCAGGCCCAGCACGTCGGTGATCTTCTGCAGCCGGCCCGAAGCGTCGTAGACGATGGCCGCAAAGCGGTTGAACGGATCGGTGACCTTGGTCACCTGCAGCGGGAAGCTCGCATTGCCATAGGCCAGCTTGGTGATGCGGCCCACCGCATCGGTCAGCCTGGTGACCCGCATGCTGCCGTCATAGGTCAGCGTGACCGCATTGCCCTGCGGGTCCAGCACCTGCGTCAGGAACACCCGGCGCGGGTAGACGGTCGCCCCATCCGGGCTGGCATATACCTCCACGCTGCCGTCCTTGAAGCTGCGCTCGTAGCGCACCGGGCTGGCCGAGACCATGCGCAGCAGCGAATAGCCCGCCGGCTCGTGGGCGAACTTGCCGGTGTTGGCCGAATAACCCGTCTCGTCATAGGCGCCGCCCCCGCGCACATAACTCATCGTGTTGACCCCCGGGCGCCCTGGCACGTCCACCACGTAGGCCAGCCAGTTGTGGGTCCACTTCGGGCCCAGGTTGCCGAAGGTCGGCAGCGTCGGCTGGCGAGCCTCGCGCTGGTTGTAGGTCAGCTGGAAGAAGACATCCGGGCCGACCGCCGGCCGGTAGCCCACCGGCGTGTCCGTCAGGTTCAGGCTGACGTTCATCGAATGCGCGTTGTAGCCGCACATGCCGGCATTGCCGCAAGGCGGCTTCTCCTTCGGGTCGTCCGGCCGCGTCGCGTTGGGATCGCCCGAGTTGGTGTAGCCCATGCCCCGCACCTGCGCGGCCTCGGCCACCGTCACCGGCCGCCAGCCTGCCGCCGCAGTGGCAGCCGGGATCATGAAGAAGCCCGTGCTCTCGCGCTCGATCGCGTCCCGGCTGACCCACAGGTCGGTGCCGAAGGTCGGGTCCTGGATGTGGAAGCGGTCGCCTTCCTGGCCGACGATGGCCGCGTAGTGGCTGACCTTCCAGTGCACGACAGACGGCACAGGGATCGGCGTGTTGCCGACCCGGAAGGCCGCGCGGTAGGGCAGCTTGGCCGCCTTGGCCAGTTCCGCCACCTGGCCCAGCGTGACGCCTTGCGGGCCGGACTGGTAGCGCTCCAGCAGCTTCATCTCCGGCTTGCCAGGGCTGCCGGCATTGGCCGGGTTCAGCAAAGCCAGCCGGCGCAGCGCGTTCGGGCCACATAAATAGGCGACACCGGGGTTGTTGTCCATCATCCACAGGCCTTGCCTGGCACCTGCGACGAGTTCGGTGGCCGGGCCGATCAACTGCCGGCCTTCCACCGCCGCCAGCAATTCCTTCAGGCGCTCGGCATGGCCCAGGCGGGCGTGCATGCGGATCAGCTCGCCGACGGCCCGGTCGGCCATCGCGCGGGCTTGGGGGGATGGATCCTGCAGCGACTGGCCGATGGTCCAGGCGTCTTCCCAGGCGGCAATGGCGCGGGAGAAATAGCCTTCGCGGTAGTACCACAGGCCCAGGTTGGTCTGCAGGCCCAGGCGCCAGGCGGACTGCGGGTGGGCGGCGAGGAAGCGCTCGACCGGGGCCAGGCCGTCGAGACTGCCGGGGTTGAGGCCGGCCAGGGCCTGGGTGAGGGCGGCTTCGTCTGCGGCCACCAGAGGGCTGGTGGCGATCAGGGGTTCCTCAAAGCCGGGGACGGCGCGGGGC
>NZ_VIDT01000912.1 GCF_006519715.1 Ideonella azotifigens | reverse complement strand
CCGGCCGGCATGCTGCTGGCCATCGCCGGCGTCGCGGCGCTCTACCTGGTGTGCGTGGAGTTCGCAAAGCGCGGCTTTCATCGCCTTCAACGGCCGGCTTGACGAAGGTCAATGCCCATGGTGCACAGCTGCCCATGATGGCGGCGCGCGCTCCTTCATTCCCGGCCAAACGGAGGCATTCACCATGAAGCAGATCCTCGTCCACCTCGACGCTTCGGCCCGCTCAGCCGTCCGGCTCACCGTCGCCCAGGCGCTGGCGCGCGATCATCAGGCGGCGCTGACTGCGCTGTACGCTGTGGTCCCCACCTTGCTGGCCATGCCCTTTGCCGGCGCCGAAGGCGCGGCCTCGGCCTACACATTGCTCGAACGGCTGGACCGCGAGCAGCGCGGACGTGCGCGTGCACTGTTCGAACGCCAGCTGCCTTCGGGCAACATGACCTGGGCCGAAACCGGCAGCGAGCTTTTTGAGTCTGCCGTGCTCGAACATGCGCTGCTGTCCGACCTGCTGGTGCTGGGTCAGCTGGATGCGAAGGATGAACTGGCTGGCGCGCTGCCGCCCGGCTTCGTCGCCACGCTGCTCACCGACAGCGGCAAACCGGCGTTGATCCTGCCCAGCAGTGGCAGCTTCACGCAGATCGGCCGAGAAGTGCTGCTGGCCTGGAAGCCCACGCGAGAAGCCGCGAGTGCGGTCACCGCGGCGCTGCCGTGGCTGCGCCAGGCGGAACTCATCCACATCGCCTGCGACGCCAGGACGCGCGACGCCGACCGCGTGGGCCGTGTCGCGCTTCAGCGCTGGCTCCGGCTCAACGACGTGATGGCCCCGATGGCCATGCACAGCCTGCCCGAGCAGGACGTCGGCGATGCCTTGCTCTCGCTGGCAGCCGAAGCATCGGCCGACCTGCTGGTCATGGGCGCCTATGGCCACAACCGGCTGCGCGAATGGGTGCTGGGCGGGGCGACGCGCACGGTGCTGGACTCGATGACCTTGCCGGTGCTGATGGCCCACTGAGCCCTCGCGCGCAGCTGGCATGCAACCGCTTGCGTTGGCGCAAGGCTCCGGTTCTGCCGCCCGCACAGAATCAGTCCAACACACCGAGGAGAGGGCGATGGCCGACGACACATGCATCCTCGAATGCACTGCATGAGTTGCTGCCTGTCCGCCGCAGCGAACAGCGGGAGGCCGTGCACGCCGCCAATCTGGCAAGTTCGGTCCAGGAGGCCCAACCTGTGGGCGACCGTGCCTTGCAGACCGCCCGTGGCTGTGCCGGTCAAGTCTTTTCGGACACAGAAATAGGTTGATTGATTGCCGATTGCTGCTCGAAAGCATTGGGTGGCAAGTTGCCCAGTTTGGAGTGCAGACGCACGCTGTTGTAGAAGCCCACGATGTAGTCGGCGATGTCCGTCACGGCCTCGGCATGGTTGGCGTAGTCACGCTACCAGACCCGCTCCGTCTTGAGGCTCAGGAAGAATCGCTCCATCACCGCGTTGTCCCACCAGTTGCCTTTGCGGCTCATGCTGCCGACCAAGCCGTGACGCGCCAGCAATGCCTGATGCGACGCGCTGGCGTACTGGCTGCCTCGGTCGGAATGAACCATCAGCCCAGGTGCGGGTTGCCAAGAATGCCACGCAAATCGAAAACCGCAATGGTTGCGGACAAGGCGGCGCAGCCGCAATTCTCAGCCGCAGCGCTTGAGCAGTTGATCCCCGGGCCGGTGATGCCGGCCGAGCTGGAGAGCATCTTCCAGCAGTTCAAGAAGGCCGTGATCGAACGAGCCTTGGGCGCGGAGATGGGTCACCACCTGGGCTACGCAGCCGGTC
>NZ_VIDT01000911.1 GCF_006519715.1 Ideonella azotifigens | reverse complement strand
GGCCGACGGCCACCCCGTGACGTTGACCGACGCCAACTTCGACGCCTTCGTGCGCGCCAGCGGGCTGCCAGTGGTGGTGGACTTCTGGGCCGAATGGTGCGGCCCCTGCCGCATGATGGCGCCGCAGTTCGAGCAGGCCGCCGCGCAGCTCAAGGGCAAGGTGGTGTTCGCCAAGGTCAACAGCGACGAAAACCCGCGGGTCTCGGCCCGCTTCGGCATCCGCAGCATTCCCACGCTGCTCAAGCTCAAGGGCGGCCAGGAGGCGGACCGTCAGGCGGGCGCTCGGCCGGCTGCCGCCATCGCCCAGTTCGCGGCCAGCTGAATCAGCCCGCCAGGCGCTGCTGCGCGTAACTGACGAACCAGCCCACCGCGCCGGCGTTCGCCATCGCGTCCGGGTTCAGCACCTTCTCCGCCGCCTCGCCCAGCAGCAGCTTCTTCACCGGCAGCTCCATCTTCTTGCCCGACAGCGTCCGCGGCACCGCCGGCACCTGCAGCACCACGTCGGGCACGTGGCGCGGCGACAGCGCCTGGCGGATGCCGGCCTTCAGCCGCGCGACCAGCGCCTCGTCCAACGCCAGCCCCTCGCGCAGCACCACGAACAGTGGCATGAACGACGGCCGGCCCAGGTACTCCAGGTCCACCACCAGGCTGTCCAGCACCTCGGGCTCGGCTTCGACCGCGCGGTACAGCTCGGCCGTGCCCATGCGGATGCCGTGGCGGTTGATGGTCGCGTCGCTGCGGCCGTAGATGATGGCGCCAGCCGCACCAGCGTCCGGATGCGGCACGATGCGCAGCCAGTCGCCATGCCGCCAGACGCCGGGATAAGTGTCGAAATAGCTGTCGTGCAGGCGTTGACCTTGCGGCCCTGGCGGCTGGTCACCCCAGAAGTACAGCGGCATCGAAGGCATCGGCGCGGTGCACACCAGCTCGCCCACCTCATCGATCAGCGGCCGGCCACGTCCCTCGTCATCGGGCTCGCTGAAGGCCTGCACCGCAGCACCCAGGCAGCGGCACTGCATCTCGCCGGCGACCACCGGCAGGGCGGGCGTGCCGGCCAGGAAGGCGCCGGCGAAGTCGGTGCCGCCGGAGATGCAGGAGATCCAGATCGGCCGGCCACCGGGCCGCGGCAGCTGCTGCCAGATCCATTCGTAGCACTCGGGTGCCAGTGGCGAGCCGGTCGAGCCGACCGCGCGCAGGCGGTGCAGGTCGGCCACCTGCTGCGGCGCCACCCCAGCCTTCAGGCAAGCAGCGTAGAACGCCGCGCCGGCGCCGAAGAAGGTGCAGCCGGCCAGGCCGGCAAAGCGCCACAGCGTGGACCAATCCGGCGCGCCCGAATGGCCATTGGCGGGCGCTGCCGGTGAGCCGTCGAACAGGCAGACCGTGGTGCCGCTGAGCAGGCCGGCAACCTGGCTGTTCCACATGATCCAGCCGGTGCTGCTGTACCAGTGGAAGCGGTCACCGCCAACGGCGCTTGGCGCCAGGTCGTTGTGCAGCCCGCCCATCTTCAGCGCCTCCAGCACCACGCCGCCGTGGCCGTGCACGATGGGCTTGGGCAGTCCTGTCGTGCCGCTGGAATAGACGATCCACAGCGGATGATCGAAGGGCAGCCAGGCCGGGGCCAGCGGTGCGGGGACTTGCGCCTCACCGGGCAGCAGCGCGTCGGCCACCAACGCCGAAAAGTCCAGACGCGGACAGCCGCCCCCTGCGTCGTCCCATGGCAGGTCCAGCACGTCCACGGCCACCTGCAGCTTCAGGCTGGGCAAGGTTTGCTGCAGTTGCGCCACCAGCGCGCGCCGGTCATGCGCCTGGCCGCCGTGGCGG
>NZ_VIDT01000910.1 GCF_006519715.1 Ideonella azotifigens | reverse complement strand
CGAGGACCGCTTCTACGGTGAGGCCATCCTGCTGCGCGAGACCAGCGCCTACCAGCGCGTGGTCGTCACCCGCAGTCGCGCCGGCATCCGGCTGTTCCTCAACGGCAACCTGCAGTTCCACTCCAAGGACGAGTACCGCTACCACGAGGCACTGGTGCACCCGGCCATGGCCGCGCAGGGTGCGCCCAGGCGCGTGCTGGTGCTGGGCGGGGGCGACGGCATGGCCGCGCGCGAGATCCTGAAGTACCCCTCGGTCGAGCAGGTCACGCTGGTGGACCTGGACCCGAAGATGACGCAGCTGTTCCGCACCGAGCCGCTGCTGACTGCGCTGAACCACAACGCCCTCAATTCGCCCAAGCTCAAGGTCGTCAACGACGACGCCTTCGGCTGGCTGGCCGCGCATGATGAGAGCTTCGACGTCATCGTCATCGACTTCCCCGACCCCAGCAACTTCGCGCTCGGCAAGCTCTACACCACCAGCTTCTACGAGCTGGTGGACCAGCACCTGGCCGCGGGCGGCTACGCCGTGGTGCAGACCACCTCGCCGCTGATCGCGCGCAAGAGCTTCTGGACGGTGGCCAGCACGCTGGAGGCAGCGGGCCTGACCATCACGCCGTACCACGCCCACGTGCCCAGCTTCGGCGAATGGGGCTACATCCTGGCCAGCCGCCGGCCGTGGCACACGCCCACCGCGCTGCCCGCCGGCCTGCGTTTCCTGACACTGCCCGGCCTGCCCGCGCTGTTCGACTTCCCGCCCGACATGGCGCGCGTGCCAGCTGAACCAAACCGGCTGTCCAACCAGGTGCTGGTGCAGACCTTCGAGGAAGAGTGGGGGCAGGTGCATTGATGCGGCGTCGCGCGGTGTTGGCTGGTGCCGCGGCCTTGCCGTGGCTCCAAGGCTGCGAACGCGCGCAAGAGGCGCCCGTCAGCCGCTGGGTCGGCGCGTCCTTCGAGCGTGGCCACCGCTTGAGAACGCTGAAGTCCGGCTCGCTCCCGGTGGCAGCGGTGCAGCGCCGCGCAGGCGTGCTGGTGATCGGCGGTGGCGTGGCCGGGCTGTCGGCGCTGCACGCGCTGGACCATGCCGGCCATGCGGACGCGCAGCTGCTGGAGCTGGAAGACCAGGCCGGTGGCAACAGCCGCGGACACATCGTCGCCGGCCTCGCTTGCCCGCTGGGCGCGCATTACCTGCCGGTGCCGGGAGAGAGCACCTACGAGGTCAGCGCCTGGCTGCACGACATCGGCCTGCTGCGCTCGGATTCGGCGGGGGTGCATGCCAACGAGCGATACCTTTGCCACAGCCCGCAGGAGCGGCTGTTCATCGACGGCGCCTGGCAGGACGGCCTGCTGCCCTCCGCGCAAGGCCGGCCGGCGACGCTGGCGCAATACCGCCGCTTTGCCGCACTGGTGGACCACGCGCAGCGCGAACTCGGCTTTGCGCTGCCCACGCACCGCGTGCGCTGGTCGCCCGGCCACGCGGCCTTGGACGAGCAACGCTTCGACGCCTGGCTTGCGGCCAACGGACTGGATGACACCCGCCTGCTCGGCTACCTGGACTACTGCTGCCGCGACGACTACGGCGCCGGCATCCACACCGTCTCCGCCTGGGCCGGCCTGCACTACTTCGCCAGCCGCCACGGCTTCCATGCGCCGGGCGACGACAGTGCCGAGCGCGACGCCGTGTTCACCTGGCCTGAAGGCAACGCCTGGCTGGTGCGCGAACTGGCCGAGCCGCTGAAGCCGCGGCTGTGCACCGGCCGCACCGTGCTGCGGGTCGAGCTGCAGAAGCATGGCGTGCAGGTGCTGGCCTGGGACGAAACTGCAGGCCAGG
>NZ_VIDT01000091.1 GCF_006519715.1 Ideonella azotifigens | reverse complement strand
AGCTGCGGTCGAACAGCGTCAGGCCGAGTTCGCGCTCCAGCCCGCGCACGGCGCGCGTGACGGCGGGCTGGGTGAGGTGCAGGCTGTCCGCCGCCTTGCGCACACTGCGGTGCTGCGCCACAGCGGCGAAGGCACGCAGTTGCCGCATGTTGACCTCGACCGGGTCTTGCGTCACGGAAGGTGGCCGCCATCCGGCAGCGCGGCGCCCAGCGTCAGTGACAGGTCCCGTGCTCACTCGGCGTCCTCGCGAAACAACACGAAGCGCGCTTCACGGCGCGCGATGCGCCAGCCAGAGGGTGTACACACGAAGTCGTCCTCGAACTCGCCAAGCACCTGTCGAGGCTGCGCCGGTCGACCGAACAGGCCGGCCTCGTCGCTCGACAGGCCGCTCCAGAGCAGCACGCAGCTGTGTCCGTGGGCGCGGCTCGATGTCTGGAGCGTCACCAGCGTGTTGGTGATCAGGTGCCGGGTCAGGCGATCGGACGGCCGCGAGCGGTAGGACGCCGCGATGGCGGCCGGTCCATGCAGCGGCTCGGCGCCGGGCCGGACCAGCACGCCGTCGTCGGCGAACAAGGCGGCGAAGCCGTCGTGGTCCCGCGCGTCTATGCACGACACCCCGCGCACCACGAGGTCGGCGCAGGCTTGCCTGGCGATCCATTGTTCGACCATGGCGGCTTTGGTCCCATCGCTCATGCTGGGCCTTGCGCCACACTGCCGGTCTCGATGAGCGAGGCACCCATCCACGCGGCGAGACCTTGCGAGACGGCCTGCGGCTGCTCCAGCGTGGTCATGTGGCCCGATGCTTCGACTATCTGGAGCCTCGAAGTCGGCATCATGGCGTGCATGCTCTGGTGCCGCTCCGGCGGGCTCCACCGGTCTTCCCGACCGCACAGCAGCAAGGTCGGGCAAACGATCTGCGGCAGCAGTTCGCTCGCGTCCGGCCGGCCCAGCAAGGCGCGGATCTGGGCCTCGAAGATCTGCGGCGTGCTGCGCGCGATCATCTCCAGGATGGTCTCGAACACCGGTGTTCCAACGCAGGCCGGGTGCACCATGCCGCGCGCCCAGGGTTCGCCCATCGCCCGCATGCCGAAGGCGCGCGCCAAGCTCAGCAGGTCGAGCCGTGCCGCGCGCTCCTGTTCGCCAGCCGCCCCCTCGGGCAGCGCCTGGAAGCCCGTGTCCAGCAGCGCCAGGCGCTCCACTCGCTCCGGCGCTCGGCGCAGCACCTCCAGCGCCACCCGTCCACCCATCGAGTGCCCGGCCAGGGAGAAAGCGCCCGGCGGCGCGGTGGACAGCACATGCGTCGCCATGGCCTCGATGCTGTCCAGTGCGCCATAGGCTGCCACCCGGCAGTCGGCAAGATCCGCCAAGGCGCGGCATTGCGGCGCCCAGTTCGCGCCGTCGCACAGCAGGCCGGGCAAGAGAAGCAGCACGGGCTTGTTCATCGCAGGCTCGGCACTTGGCGCGTCCGCATGAAGGCTTCGAAGGTCTCGCCCCGCATCAGCGCGTACACGACCAGATTGGGTGTCTTCACCACGCGGGCGAACTTCTCGAGCACGAAGAAGTTGACGCCGTGGCGCACCAGCGCTATCCAGTCGAGCCGGCGGATCATGGCCTTTTCGCCGTCCGACAGCCCGGCGTTCGACATCGACCGTTCGCTGTCGGCCAGGTAGGCATCGCGCGCTTCGGCGTTGATCATGTTCCAGAAGAAGCGATTCAACTTCAGGGTGCGGTTGCTCACGCGCAGATCGAAGACGTAGGTACCGCCCAACGCCGCCATACCCTCGACTTGTGGATTCATGCTTCGCGCCTCAGGTCTGGGTTTCATACAGCACGACGGTCATCGCGGTGGTCGTGGCCAGGTAGTAATTTTGATGCAGCTTGCGGATGCGGTCACCGAGTGCACCGCGCATGGACAGCCACATGATCTGCTCGACGCTCTCGGCGCCGCCAAGCCGAACGTAGTCTGCGTGCGTCATGTTCATCAACTGCTCCGGATCGTTCTCCAGCAGTTCGAGAAACTTCAGATCCCATTCGGTGTTGTTGAAGCCCGTGCGCTCGCCGTGGATCTGGTGCGACAAGCCGCCGGTGCCGACCACCACTACCCGCAGGTCGACCGGATACGACTCGATGGCGCGGCGCACCGCCTGACCGAGGCGGTAACAACGCCTGCCGGTTGGCAGCGGGTATTGCAGCACATTGATGGCGATCGGCACGATGCTGCCCGGCCAATCGGGCACATGCGGCCACAACAAGGGCAAAGGCGCTGCGCAGCCGTGGTCGATCGGTTTTTCCTGGAAGATGGTCAGATCAAACTCGTCGTTGACGAGTGATTCGGCGATATGCGCCTGGAACTCGACATCGCCCCGCAGCGGTGGCAGTGGCCGGAGGCCCGCGCCTTCATCGGCAACGGGAAACGTGGCCCCGACCCCGAGCGCAAAGGTCGGGTACAGGTCGAAGAAAAACGTGGTGCAGTGGTCGTTGTAGAAGAACACGAGCACATCGGCCCGATGAGCCGCCAGCCACGCCGCAACCGGCTCGTAGCCCTTGAACAGCGGCGCCCACGCCGGGTCTTGCTGCTTGCCCTTGTCGTATGCCACGCCGATGGTCGGGACATGAGATGTCCCGATGCCGCCAATGATGATTGCCACGGTCTGCTCCCCGGTTCAGAAGCTGTGCTTGATGCCGGCAACGAAGCCCCGCGGGTCGGCATCGCGCCCCGCACCGCCGACACGAGCCGAGCCCGTCGCCAGTGCGAGGTTGGTATTCGCATCGTTGTCGACTCCGCCGTAGGAGGCGTAGAGGTTGCTCCGCTTGGAGAGAAGGTAGTTGTAGGAGAGGCCGTAGTTGATGGCTCGGCCGGAGGGAGTGTTCAAGTGCTCGAAGCTCGTGCGTGCGACCTGGGTCCATAGCACATGCTGGCCGAAGCTGGCGCTTGCGCCGATCCAGCAAGCGCGGGTGTTGTCGACGGCGCCGGTCGTTGCCGTCACGGGATCGGTGCGCCAGCAGCCGAGATTGGCTGCGTAGGCCGCGAGCTTGTACTCGACGCCGAAGCCGCCCTCGTCGAAATGCCCTGCGGCCTGTGTAGAGGTCGCCAATAGCTTGCGGCGCTGCAACGAGACAGTCGCGAAGAGGTCGGGCCGGCGATAGTCGATCGACCCGGCCATCAGCTTGCCAGCGATTCCTTCCCCGGCCGCAATGGCCGCGCGCCCGATGAAGCCCGACCAGGCTGGCGAGTTGTAGAACACACCGTTGTTGATGCGTGCCTCGCGCAGTTGGCTTGCGACCGAGATGGTGCCCGGCAAGCCGTACCGATTTCGGTCCGACTGGATGATGGTCCAGAAGCCCGGCGAATAGTCCCGGCCCAGCAGCACTTCGCCAAAGCGGCCCTTCAGGCCGACCACCGAGCGCCGCGCCCAGAACGCCGAGGCCGGCTCGCCGTAGGTGACCGTGGTGCCGGTATCGAGACCGAAGCCGGTCTCGGTGTTGAAGATCGCCTGCAGGCCGTCGCCAAGGTCTTCACTCGCGCGAAAGCCCAGGCGCGAGTTCCATTGGTGCCCCGAGTCCACGGCCTTGGTCCAGTGCGCACCGGGTGCGCCGGTCTTGGACACCAGCACGCCGGCATCGACGATGCCGTAGACCGTGACCTGATCCTGCGCCAACGTTGGTTGCAGGCCGGCACAGACGAACAGCGCCGAGGCTGCCGAGAACGGCGCCATGCGCCTGCCGAATGCAAAGGTCATCGTGTCTCCTGGGTGAGTTTTTTCGCTGGCTGTTTGGGGGTGCATGCAGCTCGAGGCCAGGGCAAGGAGCATCGCTGCGCTAGCGCCAAGTGGCCATTCAGTATGTGCAGCGAGGCAATACGTTTTGCCAATACCGCCCACCGCAATCTGGGCGATTCCACCCTATTGCGCCGCGCGCCGGCCCAAGGTGTCTCCATCGACAAAGAGCTTGCAATGGACACAACCCTGGGTCATCGCAAACTGGAGGTAAGCGTCCGGCCAAGTCAGCTCGGCCTGAGGCATGCGGCTGACGCCGCACTTCAGGAAGCGGGCGCCCAGCGATGCGGCAACAACTCGCCGATGCGGCTGGCCGGATGCGTCGGCAGCCGCTCGAGCGCGTCCTTGAAGTACGCATAGGGCTCGTGCCCGTTGATGCGCGCCGAGTGCAGCAGGCTCATGATGGCTGCGGCCCGCTTGCCCGAGCGCAGGCTGCCGGCGAACAGCCAGTTCGACCGGCCGATGGCAATCGGCCTGATGTGGTTCTCCACCCAGTTGTTCGAGATCGGCACATCACCGTCCTGGACGAAGCGGGTGAGTTGTGTCCAACGCTTGAGGCTGTAGTCGATGGCCTTCATCGTGGCCGAGCCGACGGGTACCAACCGCCGCTGTTCGAGCAGCCAGCGATGGAAGACGGCCAGCACCCGTCGTGACTTGCGCTGGCGGATGCGCCGTCGCTCGTCGCCGGGCCGGTCTTCGATCTCGCGCTCGATCCTGAACAGGCACTGGTGGTAGCGCCGGGCCTTGCGGCCCACCTCACTGCGGTGGTTGGCCCACAGGTCGTTGAATTTCCTGCTGGCGTGGGCCATGCATTGCGCCGAGGTCACACCCTTGGTGGTGGCCGCGTTGTAGCCGCTGAAGCCGTCGGTGAGCAACGTGCCCTGCCGGGCCTGTGGGGTGTCAAGCTTGAGGAACTCGCGCACGCTCTCGCCGCTGCGGCCTTCGCTGAACTCGAACACCACCCGCCGAAGCCCCCGTTGCCGTAGCCAACGTCGGCGCGCTTGCCGGCGGTAAAGCCGCCAGCCCCGTGGCCGCTTGCGCCACCAGTGGCCTCGCGGGGGTGGGTCAGCCAGGGCTGGGGAACAACCTGAAGATGCCCGGGCATCTGCTTGAATGTACGCGCCTAACGACGGCTCATGCCGCGTCCGACACAGGTGCGGCAACACTGCGCAGCACATTGATGAACGCCTGCGCGGCTGGTGTGAGAACCTCATCAAGCCTTGTGATCAGGCCGTAATCCGGCATGCGCGTCGGCAGGGCCACCGGTATGCGAGCCAGCAGGCCTTTCTTGACGTATTTGTCCACGAGTGCCGCTGGCTGCAACGAAAGCATGTCGGTGCTCTGCATCAATGCCATCGCGAAGAGGAAGGAGGGTGTTTCGACCACGCCTGAGCTGAGCGCCAGTCCGGTATTGCCCAATGCCTCGTCCGAAACGCGTCGCAAGGCTGTCGAGGTGGGGTAGAGGATCCAGGGCCAGTGCGCCAGCTTCGCCAGTTCCAGATCGGTTGCGGCACGAAGCGGGTGATGAACGCCCGCGACCACGTCCAGCATCTCGCCGGAAAGGCGTTCGTATTGGAACTGCGTTTGCTGGGATTCTTCGGTGAAGCGGCCGATCATCAGGTCGATCTTGCGCTCGGCCAGCCAGACGATCAGTTGGTCGCTGCTGTGCTCCAGGATCTTCAGCACCAGCAGCGGCCGCAGGCGCTGGATCTCGGCGACAGAGGCGATCAGCAGGTGAGCGGCCGAACCGGTGATGGCGCCTATCGTCAGGTGGCCATGACCTCCCTGCCGCAGGGCATTGAACTCGTCCACGAATTTGCGGTGCCCGGCCAGTGCGCTGGCCGCGTAGCGCAGCGTGAACAGACCCAGTTCATTGGGCCGCATGCCGCGCGAGAGCCGCTCAAACAGCCGCGACTCCAGCATCTCCTCGATGTCCATCAGGATCTTGGTAGCCGCCGGCTGGGTGATGTGCATTTGCTCGGCGGTCAGGCGCAGGTTGCGCGTGTGGCCGAGGATGTCCAGGAACTGCAGATGCCTGAAGCGCAGGCGAGAACAGGCCTGTGCCATGGACAAGGGTTTGCCCGTAAAGGTGTCTGGAGTCATAACTGTCTGGAATGGATGCTAGCAAAAAATTGAATAGACCCGCGGCCGGCGCAGACCTAATCTGCGCCGGCGCTGAAGGGGACCGACACAGATCCACCAAGGCGCCGCCGATGGCCCGCTGGGTCCGTCGCGTCCACTTCAAACCATCGGAGACAAGCATGAAGTTCAAGACCCTCGCCCTGGTCGGCGCGCTGCTGGCCGTGCTGGCGGTACCCGTGGCTGCACAAGTCAAGGAACACACTTTCAAGGTCGGCATCGGGCTGAGCGACGACCATCCCCAGGCCGTGGCGGTCAGGTATTTCGGTGAGCAACTGGCCGCCAAGAGCGGCGGCAAGATGACGGTCAAGCTGTTCTCCAGCGGCTCGCTGGGCAACGACATCAGCATGACCTCAGCGCTGCGCGGCGGCACTCTGGAGATGACCGTGCCCGACAGCTCGACGCTGGTCTCGATGGTGAAGGCTTTTGGCGTGATCAATCTGCCACTGACCTTCAATACCGAACTTGAGGCCGACGCGGTGCTGGATGGTCCGGTCGGACAAAAGCTGCTGGCCACGCTGCCGGACAAAGGCCTGGTGGGCCTTGGCTATTGGGAGAATGGCTTTCGTGATGTCACCAACTCACGTCGGCCCATCACCAAGGCCGAGGACTTGGCGGGCCTGAAGCTGCGCGTGATCCAGAACCCGCTCTTCCTGGACACCTTCAACACCCTGGGCGCCAACGCCACGCCGCTGCCGTTCACCGAGCTCTACTCGGCGATGGAGCAGGCCGCGGTGGACGGCCAGGAGAACCCGCCTGCCACCATCCTCGCCAGCAAGTTCTACGAGGTGCAGAAGCATCTGGTGCTGTCGCACCACATGTACAGCACCTGGGTGTTGCTGATGTCGAAGAAAACCTGGGACGGCCTGTCTGCCCAGGAGCAGAAGATCGTGCAGGACGCGGCCCGCGAAGCCACTGCCTACGAGCGCAAGACCATCCGTGCTTTCGGCGACAAGGCGCTGGGCGAGTTGAAGAAGCTTGGCATGCAGGTCACCGAACTTCCGCCCGCGGAGCAGGCCAAGCTGCGCGCCAAGCTGCAGCCGGTAATGGCCAAGTACGCCAAGGAATTCGGCGAGGCGACGACCGCGGAGATGATGGCCGAGCTGGCCAAGGTCAGGGCCGGCACGAAGTAACGCCGGAACGTCCCGGGCGGTGCGGCCTCCGGGCTGCACTGCCTTGCCTTGCCCCCATTCCTGCTGCCTGCCCACGCTGCCATGGACAAGATGCCCCGCCGCCCGTTTCGGTCACGTGATTGGTTCGCCGACCCGGCGCGATCCGACATGACCGCGCTGTATCTCGAGCGTTTCATGAACTACGGGCTCACGCCCGAAGAGTTGCGTTCCGGTCGCCCCATCATCGGCATTGCGCAGACCGGCAGCGACCTGTCGCCCTGCAACCGCATCCACCTCGACCTGGCCAGGCGGGTGCGCGACGGCATCCGAGACGCCGGTGGCATTCCGATGGAGTTCCCGGTCCATCCGATCTTCGAGAATTGCCGGCGGCCCACGGCCGCGCTGGACCGCAACCTGGCCTACCTCGGCCTGGTCGAAATCCTCTACGGCTACCCGATCGACGCGGTGGTGCTGACCACCGGTTGCGACAAGACAACGCCGGCTGGCGTGATGGCGGCGTCAACGGTGGACATCCCTGCCATCGTGCTTTCGGGCGGGCCCATGCTGGATGGCTGGCACGGGGGTGAACTGGTCGGTTCGGGGACTGTCATCTGGCGCAGCCGCCGCCAGTTGGCTGCGGGCGAGATTGACGAAGAAGAGTTCCTGCAGCGCGCCTGCAGCAGCGCTCCGTCGGCGGGTCATTGCAACACCATGGGCACGGCATCCACGATGAATGCGGTGGCCGAGGCGCTGGGCCTGTCGCTGCCTGGCTGCGCCGCAATTCCGGCACCCTATCGCGAGCGTGGGCAGATGGCTTACGAGACCGGCCGGCGAATCGTCGGGATGGCGCATGAGGATCTGCGGCCTTCCCGCATCCTGACGCGAGAGAGCTTCCTCAATGCGCTGTCGGTCATCAGTTGCGCGGGCGGGTCCAGCAATGCGCAGGTCCACGTGATGGCCATGGCGCGCCATGCCGGGGTCGAACTGCATGCCAGCGACTGGCGCACCCACGCGCATGACCTGCCGCTGCTGCTGAACATGCAGCCTGCGGGCCAGTTCCTCGGCGAGCGCTTTTTCCGCGCCGGTGGTGTGCCGGCGCTGATGTGGGAGCTGCTGCAGGCCCAGCGCCTGCATGGCGATTGCCTCAGCGTGACCGGCCGCAGCATGGCCGAAAACCTGCAAGGCCGCGAGACCCACGACCGCGAGGTCATCAAGCCTTTCGACCAGCCGCTGATGCACGAGGCTGGCTTCCTGGTGCTGAGCGGCAACCTGTTCGACTTTGGCATCCTGAAGACTTCGGTGATTTCCGAGCGCTTCCGGGCACGCTACCTGAACCGGCCCGGTGCCGAAGGTGTCTTCGAGGCCAGGGCTGTGGTGTTCGAGGGTGCTGAGGACTACCACGCCCGCATCAACGATCCGGGTCTCGACATCGATGAAGCTTGCATCCTGGTGATGCGAGGGGCGGGTCCCATCGGCTGGCCGGGCTCCGCCGAGGTGGTCAACATGCAGCCGCCTGACGCGCTGATCCGCCGTGGCATCACCACCTTGCCTACGCTGGGCGACGGCCGCCAGTCCGGCACGTCTGACAGTCCGTCCATTCTCAACGTCTCACCTGAAAGTGCGGTTGGCGGCGGCCTGAGCTGGCTGGCAAGCGGCGACATGATCCGCGTGGATCTGAACACCGGCCGCTGCGACGCCTTGCTGGCACCGGAAGAGATCGCGCGCCGCCGCCGCGAACTGCCCGCACCGCCGGTGCCACCCAGCCATTCGCCCTGGGAAGCGCTGTACCGCGAAAAGACGGGCCAATTGGTGGATGGCGCGACGCTTGACTTCGCGCTCGCCTACCGCCGCATCGCCGAGAACACCCCCCGCCACAACCACTGAACTTCTGTCCTTGCCGGCGCCGCCGTACTCGCACGGGGCTGCCGCATTGCCGTCCCCTGATCGCTTGAAGGAACCCGCATGAACGCCCTGACCACCCTGGCTGCCGATCTCGCCGCCATCCTGCCCGCCGACGGCTTGTCTGGCACACTCGTGGCCCGGGTCTGGCGCAGCGATGGCATTGCCGGTCCGGCCGTGGTGGCCTTGCGCGAGCACGGCGTGTTCGACCTGAGCACGCAGTTCCCGACCATGAGCACCTTGCTGGAACGGGATGGTCCGGCTCAGGCTGTGAGCCAGACGGCAGGCGAGCGCCTGTGCAGCGTGGAGGCTCTGTTGGCCAACAGCCGAAGCGGCGCGCGCAACGAGGCGCTGCCGTGGCTGCTGGCCCCTTGCGACCTGCAGGTCGTGAAGGCTGCGGGCGTGACCTTTGCTGCCAGTCTGGTGGAGCGGGTGATCGAAGAGCAGGCAGGTGGCGATGCCAACCGTGCCCAGAGCCTGCGCGCCCAGGTCAATGCGTTGCTCGGTGAGCGCCTGGCCGACATCCGGCCCGGGTCGCCTCAGGCCATGGCATTGAAAGCCCTGCTTCAGGAGAAGGGGCTGTGGTCCCAGTACCTGGAGGTTGGCATTGGCCCGGATGCCGAGGTCTTCACCAAGGCGCCGGTGCTGGCCTCGGTGGGCTGCGGCGAGGACATCGGCGTGCGTGCCGACTCGGCCTGGAACAACCCGGAGCCTGAAGTGGTGCTGGCGGTCAACGGCCGTGGCCAGATCGTCGGCGCCACCCTGGGCAATGACGTCAACCTGCGAGACATCGAAGGCCGCAGTGCGCTGCTGCTGGGCAAGGCCAAGGACAACAACGCCTCGTGTGCCATCGGCCCCTTCATCCGCCTGTTTGATGCCGGTTTCAGCCTGGACGACGTGAGGCGCGAGACGGTGCACCTGCGGGTGGCTGGTGTCGACGGCTTTGAACTTCGCGGCATCAACACCATGGCGAGCATCAGTCGTGACCCTGGCGAACTGGTGGCGCAGACCCTGGCGGCACATCAGTACCCCGATGGCTTCATGTTGTTCCTGGGCACTCTTTTCGCGCCCATCGAAGACCGCGACCAGCCCGGCAGTGGCTTCACCCACAAGCTGGGCGACGTGGTCACCATCCACAGCCACTGGCTGGGCGGCCTGCACAACCGCGTCACCCACAGCGAGACGGCCGCTCCCTGGCAATTCGGCCTGCGCGCCTTCATCAACAACTTGGCCGCGCGGGGCTTGCTGAAGGACGGCACGCTCTGAAACCGCCCGTTCACATGGCGACGGCAAAGACCGTCACGGAGACAACATGATGAAGAAACTGCTCGACGGCTATTGCCGCGGCGTGGAATGGGTGCTGGTGACCTTGCTGGCGCTGATGGTGTTGCTGGTGTTTGGCAACGTGGTGCTGCGCTACGCATTCAACTCCGGCATCGCGGTCTCGGAGGAACTCTCGCGCTGGTTCTTCGTCTGGCTGACCTTCCTGGGCGCCGCGGTCGCCGTGCGCGAGCGCGCCCATCTGGGCTCGGACATGCTGACTTCGCGGCTAGGCCCTACCGGCAAGCGCATCTGCCTGGGACTTGGCCAGATCCTGATGTTGTGGGCCACCGCACTGCTGCTGTCGGGCTCCTGGCAGCAAGCCAGGATCAACTGGGACGTCGAAGCCCCGGTCACGGGCGCATCGGTGGCCATCTTTTACGCCGCTGGCATCGTGTTCGCCGTCTCCACCGGGCTGATGCTGCTGGGCGAATTCTGGCGCACCGTCTCGGGTCGGCTGAGCGAGTCCGAACTGGTGATGGTGCAAGAGTCGGAGGATCTGGCGCAGATCGAAGAACTCCAGCTCGACCGCAGCCAGACCTTCAAAAAGCACTGAGCGGCGGAGACACATCATGACGGTTCTCATCTTCCTGGGTGCCTTGCTCGCTGCAATGGCGCTGGGCATCCCCATTGCCTATTCGCTGCTGCTCTCAGGCATGGCGCTGATGGTTCACCTGGACATGTTTGACGCCCAGATCCTGGCGCAGAACGTTGTCAATGGCGCCGACAGCTTTCCGCTGCTGGCGGTGCCTTTTTTCATGCTCGCTGGCGAGATCATGAACGTCGGCGGCTTGAGCCGGCGCATCGTCAACCTGGCCTTGGCGCTGGTGGGTCACAAGCGTGGCGGACTGGGCTTCGTGGCCATTGTGGCGGCCTGCCTGTTGGCTGCACTCTCGGGCTCGGCGGTGGCTGACACGGCGGCGCTGGCTTCGCTGCTGCTTCCGATGATGGTGGCAGCCGGCCACGACAAGGCTCGCGCTGGCGGCCTGATCGCCTCGGCCGGCATCATCGCCCCGGTCATCCCACCCTCGATCGGCTTCGTGGTGTTCGGCGTGGCGGCCAATGTGTCGATCAGCAAGCTGTTCCTGGCCGGCATCGTGCCGGGCTTGTTGATGGGCCTGTCCATCGCACTCGCCTGGTGGTGGGTGGCGAAGAAGGAAAACATCCCGCCGCCGCCCAAGGCCAGCTTGGCCCTGCGTTTGAGCGCCCTGAAGGAATCGACCTGGGCGCTGGTGCTGCCGGTGATCGTGGTGGCAGGGCTCAAGTTGGGCGTGTTCACCCCGACGGAGGCGGCAGTGGTTGCTGCGGTGTATGCGCTGTTTGTCGCAACGCTGGTGTATCGCGAGATGAGCCTGCGCCAACTGCGCGAGGTGTTCGTCAGCGCGGCCAAGACGACGGCCGTGATCATGTTCCTGGTGGCTGCGGCGATGGTCAGCGCCTGGTTGATCACGGTGGCAGACATTCCGAGCAAGATGATCTCGCTGCTGCAGCCGTTCATGGGCAACCAGACGCTGTTGATGATCGCGATCATGGCGCTGGTGATGGCGGTGGGCACCGCGATGGACATGACGCCGACCATCCTGATCATGACCCCGGTGCTGATGCCGGTGGTCAAGGCAGCGGGCATCGACCCGGTGTATTTCGGCGTGCTGTTCATCATCAACAACGCGATCGGTCTGATCACGCCGCCGGTGGGCACGGTGCTCAATGTGGTGGCCGGCGTGGGCCGCATGAAAATGGATGAAGTCACCCGCGGTGTTCTGCCGTTCATGGCAGCCCAGTTCGCCATGATGTTCCTGATGGTCTTCTTTCCCTGGCTGGTCACCGGCCCGGCGAAGTGGTTTGCCAACTGATATCAACGCCATGCGCATCCACATCACCGGCGCTTCCGGTTCCGGCACTTCCACATTGGCGGCAGCCTTGGCCGAGCGACTGGGTGCGGCCTGCCTGGATGGTGACGCCTACTACTGGCTGCGGCCAGAACCCCCATTCCTGGACAAGCGGCCGGCCGACGCGCGGCGGGCGATGCTTTCGCGCGACCTGCAAGCCGCGCAGCACGCGGTGCTCGGTGGCGCCATCATCGGCTGGGGCACCGAGGTCGAAGATGCATTCGACCTGATCGTCTTTCTCTACCTGGATGCGCCCATCCGCCTGGCGCGGCTGCGCGAGCGTGAACTGCAACGTTTCGGTGCAGTGGATGAAGCCTTCATCGAATGGGCCGGTCAGTACGACCAAGGCCCGTCGGAAGGCCGCAGCCTGGCGAAGCACCGGGCCTGGCTGGCGGACAGGACCTGCCCGGTGCTGGCACTTCATGGCGACCTATCGGTGGAGGCGCGGGTCGAGCGGGTGCTGGCAGGACTGAAGTCTCACGGCCTGATGTAAGGCCCCGCGCGGCGCTTCGTCTCGCGGCGCTGGATTGATCTTGCGCAAGCGCTGAACCGGCCCGTTGCCTCAGCATGCGAGTCACGTCCAGCATGCATTCAGGCGATGTCCGCCCAGTGTTGGCGGGAGCTTGCATGATGAAACCGCTGGTCCAGGGTGGGCCAGACTTCTGGCCGGGTGCACAAGCCAAGCGTGGCCCGGAGCATGTGGCTGCGCCGGACGTGGCGCCGCAGCCGGTCGAGGCTTCACTGCGCCTGGGTGGCCTGAGCTGCTCGGCCTGCACGATGACCATCGAGGCCGCGCTGCGCCAG
>NZ_VIDT01000909.1 GCF_006519715.1 Ideonella azotifigens | reverse complement strand
GCCTCCAGCACCAGGTCACCGGCGTCGACGGCCCAGGCCTGTGCCTGTGCGGCGTCTGTCCGCCGTGCGACCTGATCCAGCGGCGGCCGCCGGGCCAGGTCCTCCAGCAGTGCGCGGGCGCGCTGGCGGAAGGTGGTGTGGCTGTGGTTGGAAGCGCGGGGTTGAGGGACTGTGGGAGCGGGCATGGGCCGGTGCAGGGGGGCGGTAGCCCTGAGCCTACACGCAACGCGGCGCCATGCATTCAGCCGCGGGCGATATCGCCCGCGGCAGGCCGCTCATTTCCCCAGCACGGACGACTTGGGAATCACGAAAGCCTGGGCTATGCCCGAGGTCGCGTCGATGCCATAACCCACGATGTCCCCATGCGACATGCCAGACGGCATCGTCGACGAGAAACCGTCCAGCTTGAAGGAAGTGACCTTGGCAGTGCTGCGCTTGTAGAAGCAACCCATGGTATTGAAGTCCTGGTCATAGCAGGGGCCGACAAAATCGCCATTCTTGTTGAGCCCGGCGACCCCCGCCATGTTGTTGAATTCGTTGACGGGATCCAGGATGGAGACGGTGCCGTCCGCCTTCCAGATGAAATCATGGCTCGCACCACTGGTCTCAATATACGAGCCCGCCACGTCCCCGTTATCATTGATTGCGTAAATCTGGGTGAACTGGGCATCGGGAATTTTGTAGTATTTGAACGTCCCATTGGTCCATGTGAAGCCCACGCCGCGCCCGGTCGAATCCGTATAGAAATAGGCAGCACCCGCCACCACGTTCTGATTGTTCAAACCCCAGACATCTGTGGCCTGGGCGTGTGGC
Organism: Ideonella azotifigens; assembly: GCF_006519715.1. GTDB lineage: Bacteria > Pseudomonadota > Gammaproteobacteria > Burkholderiales > Burkholderiaceae_C > Ideonella > Ideonella azotifigens. The sequence goes on along the minus strand of NZ_VIDT01000909.1, from coordinate 1,019 downwards.
ACCTCAATCGCAGTGAAGGCCTTGCTCGCTGCGTCGTAGAACCAGCCGTAAGCGCCATTCACACCCGCAATTTGCCCGTAGCCCGCAACATTGCCCGCGTTGTTGATGGCTTGCGCGAAGGTCGAGGTTGGTGTTTTGGGATAAACAACATCGGTATAACCACCGTCTGCAGTGCGCAGGAAACCCAAGGCATTGTAATTGGCGTTGTAGTAATACCCCACCACCGTGCCGTGCTTCTCCATGCCAAAGGCAAAAGTGGGGAATTTCGGGTTGTCATAGGCCTGGAATCTGAGCGGCTGCTCTACTGCTGCGCCCGGATTGGCGGCCGTTGCAGAGGCGCACGCAAATGACAATGCAAGCCCTGTGGCCGCAAGAATGGAGGCGAAGAGACGCGAGACACGAAGATTCATGATGATTTCACCTTTTAACTGAGATTTGAAGGGTTGGATCTGGCATGCATGTCCCAGGTTTTCCTGGACTTCACCGAGACGTGGCGAATACTCATTACCGGCCCAAAGAAAAACAATCTTGGTCAGACTTGAGGCCGCCATGCATTGACTCTGATGGACCTGATGAGGGTGGGCGGCCGACATGCAGGCCGTGGTCCAACGGTAAATGCAAGCCCGGGGCCGTGGGCCAGCCGCGTGAGCCCTCACGGGGCCACGGATGAGCGCATTACCGCAAGCTACCCGCGAATTCTGGAAACTATCGCGTGCCGGCGGCTACGTTCAGGAGGGATCGGCGGCTGGCGCGACCGGTGCGGCCTGCAGGCTGCGCCAATGCGAGGGCAGCATGCCCATCCGGTCGCGGAATTCGCTCGCAAACAGTGCGACCGAGCGGTAGCCCATGGACGCGGCAATGTCGCGAATGGGGCGCTGGGTGTGCAGCAGAAGGTTGGCCGCGAACTCCAGCTTCTTGCGCTTCAGGTAGGCCAGCAAGGTGGTGCCGCGAGCCGCCTTGAACGCCTCGTCCAGCGTGCGGCGGCTCACGCCGCAGGCCGCGACCACTTCGTTCGCGCT
>NZ_VIDT01000908.1 GCF_006519715.1 Ideonella azotifigens | reverse complement strand
CTGCACCACGACCGGCAGCTCGGCCGGCACGTCGGCAATAGCCTCGGCCGGCTGCAGCGGCTGTTCGGACACGAAGTGCTGTTGCGGTGCCTGGAAGGTCAGCGCATCGCCTCGCAGCGGCGCCAGTTCGTGAGGCCGGTCCGTCGTGTTGGCGAAGCCCATGGCCTGCATTTCGGTGTCGCCCATGTGGCGTGAGATGCCGTCGCCCGGCACCGCCGAGCCACCGCCCAGGCGCAGGCGCTGGAACTCCTCGTTCAGCGCGTCCACGCCCTGGTGCAACTGGGCCAGCACGGCGGCATCCGCGCCACCACGCACGGTCAAGCGCTCAATGGCGGTTTCCAGCCGGTGCGCCAGCTCGCCCAGGCGCATCGCGCCAGCCAGCCGGGCGCCGCCCTTGAAGGTGTGCAGCGCGCGCAAGGCGCCAACACCCGCGTCCAGGTCGTCCGGCAGACGTTCCCACTGGCGGATCTGTTCGGCCAGCACCGGCAGCAGCTCTTCGCCTTCTTCGACAAAGATCTCGAAAAGCTCGTCGTCGATCGCGTCGCGCGCTTCCAGGTCCTCGGCCAGAGAAGCCGTGGCGCCCAGGCGCTCGCTGTCGCCACGCGACGGCGTGGCATGGGTTTCCAGCGCAGGTTCGGCGGCCAGCGGCTCCAGCGCGCTGAAACGCACCTCGCCCAGCGGGTTCAGCGACGCCATCTGCGTGACCGAACCGCCAAAGCCGTCGTCCGGCTCGTCCTGATCCTGGTCCAGGTCCAGGTCGTGCTCAGCCTCAGACAGGCCTTCCAGTTCGGCAGCGCGGCTGTTGTGCTGCAGGGCGTCGGCTTCTTCGTGGCGGTCCAGGCGCTCGATCAGCTCGATCGGCACCGGCTTCAGGAAGCCGGCAGCGAACTGGTGCAGCAGCCGGCGAATCTCGTCGGCCACGTCCAGGTACAAGGCGGCCTCGGCCTCCTGGCCCAGGCCACGGGCGCAGGAACGCTCCAGCGCATGTTCCAGCCGGTGCGCCAGCGAAGACAGGTCCTGGTAACCCACGGTGGCCGAATTGCCGGCCAGCGAGTGGGCCAGCGCCACCGCGGTGTCGCCCACCGGCCGGTGCAGTTCGTGCTGCCACTCGGACAGCGCCACCGTCAGGCGGCGCGACTGTTCGTCGGCCTCGTTGAGGAAGATGTTGAACAGCGTGATCTGGATGCGCAGCGGGCCAACCACCTTGTAGCGCTCGGCATCGTCGACCGGTGCGTCCAGCGCGGGCGCTTGCGGCACCGGTTCAGGCTGCGTTTCCAGCGGCTGCGCCGTGACCATCGCATCTTCCAGGTCCAGCTCAAGGTCGACCTCGGGCAGGCGCAGGTCGCCGCCCGCCTGGTGCGTGGTTTCGGGCCAGTCGTTGGGTGCGTACTCGTCCTCGGCGGTCACCAATGGCTGCGTCGGCTCGATCACATCGCCTTCGAGCAGCGAGATCGCCTGCACAGCTTCGGTGTCGACCAGCGGCGCTTGTTGCGGCTCGCCGAACTCGGGCAACGGCAGGTCCAGGTGCTCGGCGTCCAGGCCGGCGTCCAGCTGCGGTGCGTCCAGTGCCTGGTCCAACACCGGCAGCTCGATCGGCTCGAAAGGCTGGGTCAGCTCGGCCGGCGTCCAGTCCGGCTGGTCTGGCAGTTCCAGGACTTCCGGCACATCGGCCGGGGCCTGCGGCTCGAAGGTCTCAGGCAGGCTGGCCAGTGGTTCGAGCGGCGCGGTTTGCTGGGCCCAGTCGGCCGGCGCGGCATCGCCTTCCAGCGCGTCCAGGTTCAGGTCCGGCAGATTGAGCTCGGTCAGGTCCGCAGGGCCACGGGCGAGCCCCTCGCCC
>NZ_VIDT01000907.1 GCF_006519715.1 Ideonella azotifigens | reverse complement strand
GGTCGACCGCAAGGCCTTGCCCGAGCCCGAGCTGGCCACCGCGCAGCAGACCTTCGAGCCGCCGCAGGGCGAGGTGGAACAGGCGCTGGCCCTGTTGTGGGCCGAGGTGCTGGGCCTGCCGCAGGTGGGCCGTGCGGACAATTTCTTCGCGCTGGGCGGCCACTCGCTGCTGGCCATCCAACTGCTGGAGCGCATGCGCCGACAGGGCTGGAAGGTGCAGGTGCGCGAGCTGTTCCAGCACCCGCGCCTGGCGGACTTCGCCAGGCTTGTCGAGCCGGTGTCGGTGGACGAGCCCGCCGCGCCCGTCGCGCAAGTGGTCGGCATTCCGCCGGGCTGCGACTCGATCACGCCGGCGATGCTGCCGCTGGTCGCGTTGCAAGACAACCATCTGCGACTGATCGAATCCCAGGTGCCTGGCGGCGCCGCCAACATCCAGGACGTCTACCCGCTCGCGCCGCTGCAGGAAGGCATCCTGTTCCACCACATGATGCAGGCCGAGGGCGACGTCTACGTCAATGCCTTCCTGCTGGGCTTCGACAGCCGCGAGCGCCTGCAAGCTTTCGTTGAGGCGCTGAACCAGGTCGTGGCGCGGCACGACATCCTGCGCACTGCAGTGTTGTGGGACGGGCTGCCGGAGCCGGTGCAGGTCGTGGCACGCCAGGCCGCGCTGGCCATCGAATGGCCGCTGGAAGGCACGTCCTACGCTGGGGACGACGTGGCCGCGCAACTGACCGCGCTGGTGCAGGCGCGGGACTTCCGCATCGACGTGTGGCGCGCGCCGATGATGCGGCTGCTCGCCGCGCGCGATGCCGCCAACCAGCGCTGGCTGCTGCAGCTGCCCAGCCACCACCTGGCGCTGGACCATGCGTCCGAGGAGCTGTTGGTCGAGGAGATCGCGCAGATCCTGCAGGGCCGCGCTTCGCAACTGCCGGCCCCGGTGCCGTTCCGCCGCTTCGTGGCCCAGGCCCGCGAGGCGGCGGATCCGGCCGAGCAGACGCGCTTCTTCAAGGCCATGCTGGCGGAGGTGACCGAGTCCACCGCGCCTTTCGATCTGCTGGACGTGCAGGGCGATGGCGCTTCGCTGGCGGAGGCGCGCCAGATGCTGTCGCCCGCACTGGCCCAGGCGCTGCGCCTGCAGTGCCGGCAGGCCGGCATTGGCGCGGCCACGCTGTTCCACCTGGCCTGGGCGCTGGTGCTGGGCAAGACGACGGCGCGCGAAGACGTGGTCTTCGGCACCGTGCTGTTTGGCCGCATGCAGGGTGGCGAGGGCGCCGAGCGCGCGCTGGGCCTGTTCATCAACACGCTGCCGCTGCGGGTGAAGCTGCGCGGCCTGGGTGTGGCCGCTGCATTGCGGCAAACGCATGCGGCGCTCACTGAGCTGCTGCACCACGAGCACGCCAGCCTGTCACTGGCCCAGCGCTGCAGTGGCGTGCCTGCTGGCACACCGCTGTGCGCCACGTTGCTGAACTACCGCCACGTCACGCCCGCACAGGCGGACGCCGCGCAGGAAGCCCGCACCTGGCAAGGCATCGAAACCCTGGCCTTCCACGAGTCGTCCAACTACCCGTTCGGCCTGTCAGTGAACGACCAGGGCGAGGGCTTCGAGCTGATCGCGCAGATCGACCGGCGGGTGTCCGCACAGCGCATCTGCGACGACATGCAGCGCGCCGTGCAGCAACTGGTGCAGGCACTGGCCACCCAGCCCGACCAGCCGCTGCACACGCTGGCATTGCTCAGCCCCGTGGAGCTGGCGCAGCTGCAGCGCTGGGGCCGCGGCGACGCCAGTGGCTGCGACGGCCGGCTGGTGCATCAGCTGGTGGCCGAACAGGCCGCATTGCGGCCCGATG
>NZ_VIDT01000906.1 GCF_006519715.1 Ideonella azotifigens | reverse complement strand
CCAGGCTGCGCAGGGCGCTCACGCTGTCGGCGTCCAGTTCGGGCCAGGGCAGGCTTTCCATCGCCGACCAGACCGGCGGCACGCCGTTGACGTCCACGTCGTAGCTGGTCTGGCCTTCGATGGCCATGGGCACGCTGCAATCGCCGTCGCTGAAGAACGAGAAGGTCACGGTGCGGCCGCCGCGGTAGAAGTTGCGCACCACGGCGTCGCCATCGGTGCCTTGCGGCAGGGCCACCCAGGTGTCGTCCGGTCCGCGCAGCTGGCCGACCAGGCGGTCGGTGCTGGCGCCGTTGCCCCAGCCGTCCACGGTCCACAGCGACAGGCGCTGCACGTTCTCGCCGTAGCGCTTGAAGTAGGCGATGGTGGTTGCGGCGCCGCTGCTGTCGCGCTGCGAGATCTGGGCGCACATCAGGCCCGAAACCGCGCCCACGTCGAAGGCCAGCGCGCGGTCGTAGTCGAACACCGGCTCGGTGCTGTCGATGCGGCGGGTGCGCTGGGCCTTGGCGGCGGCGTGCAGGCTGATCGGCAACAGGTCGCCGAGGAATTTCCACTGGCCGTCGACCTGGGTCACGGCCATGCCGTCGCCCACAGGCTTGACGTTGCCGTCGGTGTCCTGCAGCACAAACGAGACGCGGCAGGTCGGCGTGGCGCTGGTGTCGCAGCGGCCCAGCGTCGGGCTCATCAGCCGGGAGCCCCACATCGGCGTGCCGTTGTCACCCTGGGCGAAGAAGCTGCAAAGGCCTTGCGCGACCGCAGTGGCACCGCGTGCGACGTCGTTGCCGTCGCCCAGCTGCATGTGGGCGTTCGGTGCCAGCGAGCGCAGGATGCCGGTGCTGGTTTCGCTGCAGGCCGAGGCGCTGGCCAGCGAGGCCGTCATGTTGTTGAACAGGGTTTCCAGGCCGCCCAGCTGCAGGCTGCTGGCGCTGGCGGTGGTCGTCACGGTGCCGGAGGTGTCGCCCTGCGTCATGTAGACGTTGCCCTCGCCGATGCGCGGCGTGATCTGCACGAAGGCGGTGCCGGCGTCAGAGCCGGTGCTGACGCCGATCGCGTCCAGCACACCGTCATAGCCGGTGCGCGAGCCGGCGTCCAGCGGGCTGGAAACAAAGTCGAGGGTGCCGGTGATGCCGGCGCTCGCCAGCACGCTGGACAGGCTGGTGCGCAGCTGGTCCTGGGCGGAGGCGATGCTGTCGGTGGTCAGGGCAGGGTTGCTGCCGCTCATCAGCGTGTCGGGCGACTGGCCCGAGGCCAGCAGCACCATGGCGCTGGTCAGCGGCGTGACATTGGCGGTGCCGGCGGCGCTGGTCACCGAGTAGACGCAAAGGTAGTTCGGGCCGGCATAGCCGCAGGCTTCGATGCGGTACGGCGCCGGGCCGGTCAGCGTCACGTCGGCATAGGTGCCGTCCGCGGCAATCGCCAGGTCGCTGACGACCACGTTGCCGTTGGCGTCCAGCACGCGCAGCCTGCCGTTGGTGATGGGCGCGCCCACGGCCACGGTGCCGGCAATGGTGGTGGCCGGCACCACCGGTGATCCGCCGCCGCCGCCTGCATCGGCCGAGTCAGTGCCGCCGCAGGCGGCCAGCATCACGAGAGAGGCCATGGCCACGGCCGTCAGGCCGAAGCGCCGCGTGGGCGAGAAAAAGCGCATCGAATGTCTCCTGCCAAAAAAGGCGTTGGGATGGGGTGTCCCGGCTTTTCGGCTGGTACATGGGCTGCTGAAGCGCAAAGGCGGCGGCGGCTGTCGCCGCGTTGCCAAGCGTGACGGGCGGCACGCTCAGGCCCTCGAATGGGCCGGAGGTGCCGTAAACGTCACGGCCTGAGGCTGTCGCCCGCCACCCGGCTCAGCGCCGTGCGG
>NZ_VIDT01000905.1 GCF_006519715.1 Ideonella azotifigens | reverse complement strand
CCGCATCGAGGCCGAGATCGAGCAGGCGGTGCGCGCCAGCGGCCTGGCCGTCGCCACGCTGATGTTTCCCAACCGCGTGCTGGGCGACAGCCTGGCCGCTTCGGCGGCGCTGGCCGCCGCGGTCGCCTGCGAGAGCCTGCTGCAGGCCCAGTGCAGCCACGCGCTGGTGCTGTCGGTCGGCCACCAGTGCCTGGACATCCTCACCCTGACCCTCTAGGAGGCCAACATGAACGACTTGAGCGCAGCGCTGGACCAGCGCCACACGATCGCCACGATCAGCACGACGGATCGCGTCATCAAGGCCATCCGGGCCCTGGGCTGCGACGCCGACCCCATCCTGCCGGTGCACGAGCTGGACCGAGAGCTCGGCATCGACTCGACCGAGTTCGTCGAGCTGGGCATGCTGGTGCGGCGCGAGTTCGGCGTGGACGACAAGGCCATCAGCCTGTTCGGCGTGGAGCGCGTGTCGGACATCGTCGCCCGCGTCGACCAGCTGCTGGCGAAGTAGGGCCACCGCCATGCACACGCTCCTCCTCACGCTGTGCCGGCTGGCCCTGCCGCTGGCCCTCGCCAGCGCACTCGGCTCGGCCTTTGCCGCGACCCACACCATCACGATGCTGGACGCACCGCCCTACTTCGACCAGCCCAACCTGGAGGTCAAGGTGGGCGACACGGTGACCTGGTCCAACACCGGCCCCGAGCTGGCCCACATCGTGATGGACGGCGACCTGAACCTCTACTCGCAGGACATCGTGCCCGGCAAGAGCTGGAGCTACAAGTTCGCCAAGCCGGGGGTCTACGACTACATCTGCCACCGCCACTTCTTCATGAAGGCACGCGTCACCGTGCGCGACGAGAGCGGCAGCACCGCCGCGGCGCTGGACTTCCCGTACCAGAAGGCCTTCCGCGAGTTCGTCATCCCGACCATGCGCAGCGTGCCGCGCATGATCATTGCGGGCCAGGACCACCGCATGTGGTTCACCGAAGGCGGTGGCGACTTCTACGGCTTCGAGGACATCCCGGCGCAGAACAAGATCGCGTCCATCGACGAGCACGGCCGGGTCGTCGAGTACGCCACACCCACGCCTGATTCAGACGGCAGCAAGGTCGGCGTCGATTCGCTGGTGATGGACAAGAAGGGGCACATTTATTTCACCGAGCGGCTGACCAACCGCATCGGCGTGCTCAGCCCCAGCGGCGCCATCACCGAGCACCAGATCCCGACCCCGGGCGGCTACGCACTGGGCGTGGACATCGATGCCAGCGGCAAGATCTGGTTCGCCGAGCGCTTTGGCAACCGCATCGGCCACATCGATGCCAAGGGCAAGATCACCGAGATCGAGTTGCCGGACAAGGAGTCCGAGCCGCGCACCATCTTCGTCGACACCCGTGGGCGCATCTGGTACACGGCCCGCGTGGCCAACGAGATCGGCTGGTACGACCCGGCCGACCAGCAGTTCCACCGGCTGCAGATCCCGACCAAGCAGGCCCGCCCCGCCGGCATTGCCGAAGCGCCGGACGGCACCATCTACTTCGTCGAGATGGTCGGCAACAAAGTGGCCAAGGTGGTCGGCGACCAGATCGTCGAGTACGCGCTGCCCACCGCTTTCGCCGCGCCGTTCAAGATCGTGCCGGACCAGAACGGCCACCTGTGGTTCACCGAGGTCTATGCCAACCAGATCGGCAAGTTCGACCTGGCGACCGGCGAGATCACCGAGTACAAGATCCCCACGGTCGACAGCCGGCCCGGCGGCATCGCGGTGGACGCCAAGGGCCGCGTCTGGTTCACCCAGCAGATGGGCAACAAGATCGCCTACTTCGACCCGGCGGTGAAGATTGGCGGCGCCAGCACC
>NZ_VIDT01000904.1 GCF_006519715.1 Ideonella azotifigens | reverse complement strand
TGGCGCTGCACTGGCAGCCCAAGGTGCACATCCGCGACTGGCAGATCGTCGGTGCCGAAGCCCTGATGCGCTGGCAGCATCCGACGCTGGGCCCGATCTCGCCGCTGGAGTTCATTCCGGTGGCCGAGCAATGTGGGCTGATCGGCGCGCTGGGCCAGTTGGGCCTGCGCGAAGCCTGCCGGGCCGCGGCCGGGCCGCTGGCGGGGCTGCGGGTGTCGGTCAATGTCTCGGCGCTGCAGCTCAAGGAAGAGCGCTTCGTGGACAGTGTGCGCGAGGCGTTGGCGAGCTGCGCGCTGCCGGCCACCATGCTGGAGCTGGAGATCACCGAATCGGTGTTCATCGACAACGCGCAGGGCGCGCTGAGCCAGCTGCACGCGCTGCATGCGCTGGGGGTGCAGATCGCACTGGACGACTTCGGCACTGGCTACTCCTCGCTGGCCTACCTGCGCCGCTTCCCGTTCGACACGCTGAAGATCGACCGCGCCTTTGTCAACGAGGTGCTGCTGCGCGAGGACGCCCGCATCATCGTGCGCACCATCGCCCAGATGGCCACCGCGCTGGGCATGAGCACCGTCTGCGAAGGCGTCGAATCGGCCCAGCAACTGGCTGCGGTGAGCCAGGCCGGCTGCGAGCAGATCCAGGGCTACCTGGTCTCCAAGCCCCGCACGCTGGCCGAGTTCGTGCAGCTGCGCCAGGACTGGCACCGCCTGCCGCCAATCACCGCACAGCTGCACTGAACCGCCGGGTTCGGGCAAACGCAGCGCGCGGGCCGGTGGCCCTGCCTACACTGCTGGCCACCGCCTGCTCGAAGGCGATGACCCCACAGGAGCCTGAATGAACCCGCGTGCCGTGATCGCCTTCCTTGTTGCCGCGGCAGCCTGTGCCTCCGCAGCCCATGCGGCAGAGCTGAAGATCCTGTCGGCCGGCGCCTTCAAGCCGGTGCTGCTCGCGCTGAAGCCCGGCTTCGAACAGCAGACCGGCCACACGCTGAAGATCGAGAACGACACCGCGGGCGCGCTGCAGAAGCGGGTGTTGGCGGACGAGGCGTTTGACCTGCTGTTCTCCAGCCCGGCGTCGATGCAGCCGCTGCAGGCAGCCGGCAAGCTCGCCAGCGAACAGCCCACACCGGTCGCACGCGTGGCCATTGGCGTGGCGGTGCCACGCGGCGCGCCGCTGCCGGACATCGGCACGGTCGAGGCCTTCCGCCAGCTGCTGCTGTCGGCCCGGCACGTGGCCTACATCGACCCGGCTTCGGGCGGCTCCAGCGGCATCTACCTGGACCAGCTGTTCCAGCGGCTGGCCGTGGCACCGCAGGTGCGGGCCAAGGCGGTGCTGGTCAATGGCGGGCTGGTGGCGGCCAGGCTGGTGGACGGCTCGGCCGATGTGGCGATCCACCAGATCAGCGAGATCCTGGCGGTGCCCGAAGCAGTGCTGGTCGGCCCGCTGCCGGCCGAGATCCAGAACTACACGGTGTATGCCGCGGCACTGCCGCCGGCCGCTGCGGCCAGCGCTGCGCACAGCGAGGCCGTCAGGGCCTTGCTCGCGGCGCTGCAGTCGCCCGGCACGGATGCGATCCTCGCGGCCAAAGGCATGGAGCGCGCGCCTTGAGGACCGACAGCCGCCTGTCGCGCATGCTGCACGTGCTGCTGCACATGGCGCGGGACGACCAGCCGATGACCTCGGAGCGCATCGCGCAGATGCTGGGCACCAACGCGGCTGTCGTGCGGCGCACACTGGCCGGCCTGCGCCAGGCCGGTTTCGTCCGCTCGGAGAAGGGCCACCAGGGCGGCTGGATGCTGGCGGCGAACCTGAAGGACATCACCCTGCTGGACGTGCACAACGCGGTGGGTGGCCCC
>NZ_VIDT01000903.1 GCF_006519715.1 Ideonella azotifigens | reverse complement strand
CGGGCTGCTGACCCGGCGAATCTTGTCAGCCGACGGCCAGCACAGCGCCCGTGTCGGCCGGCGCGAGCCCCAGCGCATGGCAGACGGCGGCAAAGCTCTCGGGACGCTGCATCAGGTCCACATGGGCTGCACCCGCGACGTGCAGGACGGCGCTGGCGCCCGGCAAGACCGCGCTGCGGGCGGGGAACACGATGTTGTCGCAGTGGCTGAACAGGCACACGAACAAGGCCTGTCTTGAGGCGGATTCACTGGCCGCCAGCGTGCTGAGCCAGGCGCTGTGCTGGCGCATCTGTTCGCCATTGGTCCGCCGCGAAAAGCCTGCCAGCCAGGTGCCGTGGTGCGGTGAGCCCATGGTCACCACACCATGCACCCGCGCGTCGCTCCCGCCACCGGCCTGGTTGGCTCGCAGCCACGCGCGGATCGCCAGCCCGCCCATGCTGTGGCCAACCAGCAGCGGTGGCCGGCCGGTCAGCTGGCTGAGCTGGCGCACCGCCGTTTCCAGCGTCGGCACGTAGTCGTCGATCGAGCCGAACACCGGCTCCAGCGACACGGCAATACACGGCACGCCCAGTGCGCGCAGACGGCGGATCCAGGGGTTCCAGAAGCCACGGTTGCACAGGAAACCGTGCACCAGCACCACGCCGATGCGGCCTTGCGCATCGCCGGGCAGGACGTCCGGCTCGGCTTGGCTGCGAAAGGGCTGGCGCCAGCAGAAGACCTGCGGCGCGGTGCACACCTCGGCCCACCAGGCGGCCAGCCACTGCGCAGCGCTCGCCGTTGGAACGGTGGATGCCGCGTCGCGCCGGTTCTGCCACGCGGCCAGTGCGCAGGTCAAACCCAGCCAAGCCGCGTGGCCGCACAGGCCCAGCGCCAGCAGCGCCAAGGCCCAGCCGGCATGGCCTTGGGCCAGCAAGCAGCCTGCGCCACCCAGCACCAGTGCAAAGCCCAGCAGCGTCAGAAAACGCTGCCAGCGCGCCACCATCGGTCTGTTCCTTGTCGTGTCATCTGAAGTTCTCGGGGTTCCGGGCCGCCGAGGCTGCCGCCCGCGCCGGGCTCAGGCCAAACTGACCGGATTTGCACCGAGGCGCTGCGCCAGCCCGGTGGCCAGCCGGTTCGCCAGACCATACACCGAGAGCTGCGGGTTCGCGCCGATGCTGGTCGGAAAGAGAGACCCGTCGTGCACAGAAAGGTTCTCGATCTGCCAGTGCAGGCCGTCCGGCCGCACCACGCCCCGGGTTTCGTCGCCGGCCATGCCGCAGCCGCCCATCACATGGGCGCTGACCACGCGGGTCAGCAGCGGCTGCATCGGCAGGGTTTCGATCATGGCTCGCGCCTCGGGCCAGCGGCCGGCTGCACGGGCCATCTCATGCACCGGCATGACCTGCGTGGCGCCGGCGGCGAACTGGATCTCGGCCATGCTCAGCAACGCGCGCCGGGCGCCTTCCATCACGAAAGGCGTCAGCGGGTAGTCCAACTCAGGGCTACCGTCGCTGCGAAGCCGCACCTGGCCACCGGGCGACTGCTCATGGAAGCCATCACGGAGCAAGGCCAACAGCGAATGCGTGTTGGGGAACTGGCGCAGCGACTCGGCCTGCTCGCGGCCGAAACCAATCAGCGAGGACGAGAAAATCACCGGGTGCAGCGGTGGCACTTCGAGCTTGTAGCCCATCGGCCCGTCGGCCGCGGCGGTGTGCAGGAAATGGTCGCTGTAGATGCTTTGCGGCGCGCCGCGCCAGCCTTCGACCGGTTGTGGCATCAGCGCGGCCGAGATCACCACCGGATGCAGGAAGGTGCGCGCGCCCAGGCGCTGGTGCGGGTCCGGCGCCTTGGAGCGCAGCAGCAGGCCAGGCGAGTTGATC
>NZ_VIDT01000902.1 GCF_006519715.1 Ideonella azotifigens | reverse complement strand
GGGGCCCGACAAGCCCTTCTTCGACCTGGAGGTGATCGATGCGCGACACGCCGTGGCGGTGGGCGCCTACGGCCTGGCCTTCGCCACCTCCGATGGCGGCGCGCACTGGGCGCCGCTGCCCACCGCATCCGCCAACCCCAAAAGCCTGCACCTCTACGGCGTGCGGGTACAGGGCGAGCGCTGGTTCATGGCCGGTGAGCAAGGCCTGCTGCTGCACTCGACCGATGGCGGCGCCAGCTTCGCGCCGCTGGCCTCGCCCTACAAAGGTAGCTTCTTCGGCCTGCTGGCCACCCGCGAGGGGGCCCTCATCGCCTATGGCCTGCGCGGCAGCGCCTGGCGCTCGGCCGATGCCGGAAACAGCTGGGACAGGATCGAACTCGGTAGCGCCGTGACGCTGCAGGCCGGCATCGAGCGTGCGCCGGGCCAACTGGTGCTGCTCGGCCAGACCGGCGAGCTCTTCGCCAGCCAGGACGACGGCCGCAGCTTCGCTTCGCTCAAAACCCCCGCAGGCCCCTTGCCTGCCGCCGGCCTGGCCACTGCGCCTGACGGCGCCTGGGTCATCGCCAGCCTGCGCGGCATCCGCCGCGCCGCGCCCTGAACAACGGATACCCTCATGCACGCCCCCGACACGCTGGCCGCCCCACCGGTGGTGGCCCGGCTCGAAGACTTCGACACCGCCTCCGGTTCAGCCCCTGAGCGGCTGCTGTTCAACCATCGCCCCTGGGTGATGCTGGTGTGCCTGTTGGCCACGCTGCTGCTGGGCTGGCAGGCCACCCGCCTGACGCTCAGCGCCAGCTTCGAAAAGACCATCCCCACGCAGCACCCCTACATCGCCAATGCGCTGAGCCACCAGGCCGACCTGGGTGGGCAGGGCAATGCGGTGCGCATCGTGGTGGAGGCCAAGGCCACGGCCCAGGCCAAGGCCGGCACCATCTACGACCCGCACTACCTGGCCGTGCTGCAGAAAATCAGCGACGAGCTCTACGTGATGCCGGGCGTTGACCGGCCGTTCATGAAATCGCTGTGGACTCCTAACACCCGCTGGGTGGCCGTGACCGAAGACGGGCTGGACGGCAACACCGTGATGGCCGACAGCTACGACGGTTCGCCCAAGGCGCTGGCCGAAGTGCGCGCCAACGTCGAGCGCTCGGGCGAGATCGGGCAACTCGTGGCCGGCGACGCCAAGTCCAGCATCGTCTTCGTGCCGCTGCTGGACCGCAACCCCAAGACCGGCCAGGCGCTGGACTATGGTGAACTCGGCCGCCAGCTCGAAGCCTTGCGAGCCAGGTACGACAGTGACGCCATCGGCATACACATCACCGGTTTTGCCAAGGTGATGGGCGACCTGATCGAAGGCCTGAAGCTGGTGCTGCTGTTCTTTGGCGTGGCCCTGGTGATCTGCGCCGGCGTGCTCTACGGCTACACCCGCTGCGTGCGCAGCACGGTGCTGGTGGTGGCCTGCTCCCTCATTGCCGTGGTCTGGCAGGCCGGCCTGCTGGCGCTGCTGGGCTATGCGCTGGACCCGTACTCGGTGCTGGTGCCGTTCCTGGTCTTTGCCATCGGCATGAGCCATGGCGCGCAGAAGATGAACGGCATCATGCAGGACGTGGGCCGCGGCACGCACCGCGTGGTGGCCGCGCGCTACACCTTCCGGCGCCTGTTCGTGGCGGGCCTGACTGCGCTGCTGTGCGACGCGGTGGGCTTTGCCGTGCTGGCGCTGATCCGCATCCAGGCCATCCAGGAGCTGGCGCTGGTGGCGAGCATCGGCGTGGCCGTGCTGATCTTCACCAACCTCGTGCTGCTGCCCATCCTGCTGTCGTACATCGGCGTGAGTCCCAAGGCGGCGCTGCGCAGCCTGC
>NZ_VIDT01000901.1 GCF_006519715.1 Ideonella azotifigens | reverse complement strand
GCCAAGGGTGCACCACGTTCGCTGGGGCTGATTTCGGCCAGCGGCGGCAGCCAGGTGCAGCGCACGAAGCTGCTGCAGGACACGGCGGCGTTTGCAATCAGCCTGGAGCCGGCTGGCGGGTCGCCGACCGGCGCGCCGACCGGACCGGTGATTTCGTTGGGCGCACTGAGCAGCTGAAACCTTCGGGGCCGAGACCGCAGGCCGGCGCCGGGCCGTCCCAAGCGCCGGTGCGGGTGCGCCATTGACGGGGCCACAAGTTAGGATAGAGGCCGATGCCCGCCTCCTCGATCGATTCCGCCCTTGATGCCAGCGCCGCGCCGGCCGACATCCTGCACCAGGTCTTTGGCTACACCGCGTTCCGCGGCCACCAGGGTGCCATCGTCGACCAGGTGATTGGCGGCGGCGATGCGCTGGTGCTGATGCCCACCGGCGGCGGCAAGAGCCTGTGCTACCAGATCCCGGCGATTGCGCGGCACCGCGCAGGCCAGGGCGTGACGGTGGTCGTCAGCCCGCTGATCGCGCTGATGCACGACCAGGTCGGCGCGCTGGAAGAAGCGGGGGTGCATGCCGCCTTCCTGAATTCCTCGCTGGACAGCGCCGGCGCGCAGCATGTCGAGCGCGAGCTGATGGCAGGCCGGCTGGTGATGCTTTACGCCGCGCCCGAGCGCATCACCAACCCGCGTTTCCTGGCGATGCTGGACTCACTGCATCAGCGCGGCCAGCTCAGCCTGTTCGCCATTGACGAAGCGCACTGCGTGAGCCAGTGGGGCCACGACTTCCGCGAAGACTATTTGCAGCTGGACCTGCTGGCCACGCGCTTTGGCGGCGTGCCGCGCATCGCGCTGACGGCCACCGCCGACGAGCACACCCGCGCCGACATCATCGACCGGCTGATGCTGGAAGGCGCGCGCACCTTCATCAGCAGCTTCGACCGGCCCAACATCCGCTACACCATCGTCGAGAAGGACAACGCCAAGGCCCAGCTGCTGCGCTTCCTGCTCGACGAACACGTGGGCGATGCCGGCATCGTCTACTGCCAGAGCCGCAAGAAGGTCGAGGAGACGGCCGAGTGGCTGAGTGCCGAAGGCTTCAGCGCGCTGCCGTACCACGCCGGGCTGGACCAGGACGTGCGCCGCCGCCACCAGGACAGGTTCCTGCGCGAGGAGGGCCTGGTGATGGTCGCCACGGTGGCCTTCGGCATGGGCATCGACAAGCCGGACGTGCGCTTTGTCGCCCACCTGGACCTGCCGAAGAACATCGAAGGCTACTACCAGGAAACCGGCCGCGGCGGGCGTGACGGCGAGGCCGCCGATGCCTGGATGAGCTACGGCCTGGCCGACGTGGTCAACCAGCGCCGCATGATCGACGAGAGCACCGCGGGCGACGAGTTCAAGCGCCTGCAGGTCGGCAAGCTCGAAGCGCTGCTGGCCATGTGCGAAAGCCTGGACTGCCGGCGCGTGCGGCTGCTGGCCTATTTCGGTGAAGACCGGCCCGCCGGTTGGCGTTGCGGCAATTGCGACAACTGTTTGCAGCCGCCTGCGCGCTGGGACGCGACCGAGGCGGCGCGCAAGGCGCTGTCCTGCATCTACCGCTGCCACCAGCATTCGGGTTTCGGCTTCGGCACGGTGCATTTGATCGACGTGCTGCGCGGCAAGTCCACCGAAAAGACCCGCGCGCGCGGCCACGAAAGCCTGTCGACCTTCGGCATTGGCGCGGACCTGTCCGAAGCGCAATGGCGCGGCGTGATGCGCCAGCTGATCGCGCTGGGCCACGTGGCCAGCGAAGGCGAATACAGCACGCTCGCGCTGACCGACAGCGCGCGTGCCGTCCTCAAGGGCCAGGTGCAGATCGAGCTGCGCGAA
>NZ_VIDT01000900.1 GCF_006519715.1 Ideonella azotifigens | reverse complement strand
GGCGCGCTGCACGGGGCGCGCTCGCTGCGCCAGCAGTTGCTGGTCTGGGTGCTGCTGCCGCAGCTCGTGCTGTGGCTGGCCGGCGCGTTCTTCACCTACAACCTGGCAGCCCGCTATGCCAATGCGGCGATCGATGCCAGCCTGCTGCAGGCCACGCGTGCGCTCGCACGCCAGGTCAAGCCGGTGGGCAACGGGCTGCTGATCGACTTTCCACGCGCTGCGCAGGACATTCTGGAAGCCGACCCGAACGACCGGGTGCTCTACACCGTCAGCTCGCCTCCGGGACAGTTCATCCTCGGCAACCGCAACCTGCCAATGCCACCGACCGCGGGCGATGCTGGCGCGGCACCGGGCGACCCGCGCTTCTACGACGGCCAGATCCAGCTCAACCCGCACCTGGAGCAGGGCGAAAAACCCATTTTCGAGCAGGTGCGGGTGGCCGCGCTGTACCTCAGCTACGGCGACGACATCGGCCCTTCGCAGACCATGCTGGTCCAGGTCGCGCGTTCCAGCACCAACCGCGAGGAACTGGCGCGCCGCATCCTGCTGGACACGGTGCTGCCCCTGTCGGTGCTGATCATCGCGATGACGATGATCGTCTGGGCCGGCATTGGAGCCGGCCTGGCGCCATTGAGCAAGCTGCGCAGCCAGGTGGTCGGACGCGCAGCCAATGACCTGACGCCGATCCAGATCGATGTGGCGCCGCACGAGGTGCGCGCGCTGGCCCAGGCCATCAATGCGTTGCTGGCCGCAGTCCAGCGCAACGTGGGCGCGCAAAAACGCTTCATCAGCGACGCCGCCCACCAGTTGCGCACACCACTGGCCGGCCTGAAAAGCCAGACCGAGCTGGCACTCAAAGACGCCACCGAGCCAGCCCTTCAGGCCCGCCTGCAGCGCGTGCACGAAAGCGCGACCCGCAGCGCCCACCTGGTCAACCAGTTGCTCACGCTGGCCCGTGCCGAGCCGGAATCGGCCACGCGCCAGTCGCAGGAACGGGTGGACATGGCCAAGCTGGCGCGCGAGCTGACAGCGGAGCTGGTGCCACGCGCCCTGCATGCCGGGCAGGACCTGGGCTTTGCGGTGGCAGACGAGGCCGAGCCGCTGCATGTGCGCGGCACCAGCCTGCTGCTGCGCGAGGCCTTGATCAATGTGATCGACAACGCGCTGCGCTACGCCGGCCGCGGCGCCGAGGTCACGGTGCTGGTGGCGGCAGAAGGCGACGACTGGGTGCGCATCGAGGTCAACGACAACGGCCCCGGCCTGCCGCTGGAGCAACAGCACCAGGTGTTCGAGCGCTTCTTCCGCGCCACGCACGAAGGCACGGGCTGCGGCCTGGGCCTGGCGATCGTCAAGGAGATCGTCGAACGGCATGCCGGCCGGGTGTCGGTGCAGTCGGTCCATCCCACCGGGCTGTCGGTGCAACTGCGCCTGCCCCGCTCGCACTGAGCGGCGTTTTTCAGCCACTTCATCGATACCTCCGAGCCCGCCGGACACTGTTTTCCGGGTTCGCCGGTCGGCACGTCACACAGCGCGCTTCCTTAAGGTCAGCCAGCTGCCGCCCACCCTCAAGGGCCGGAGGCTCACCTGCGGGTTACCCGGGCTTACGCGAACTTGGCGTTTGATTGGCACCGAAGAAGCGTTGCTTGTACGCCAACACCCTATCGTAAGTACCTATAAATTCCATGTTCAGTATTCATTAATAATTCGGCTCGCCGCAAGCAATCTGAACATTGCACAACAACACGAGTGGCCTGCGGCCCACTCTTCCCGTCAGGAGACAAACCATGAAGATTCGTCACCCCGCTTGGCGTCACACCCCGCTGGCCATCGGCCTGCTGCTCGCCACCGCCCAGTCCGCCTTC
>NZ_VIDT01000090.1 GCF_006519715.1 Ideonella azotifigens | reverse complement strand
GGCACCGGTGCGCCGCGGCCCGGTGCGCCGCCAGCCCGATCACCTGGGCATGGACATTCCCACGCTGGGCGAGCCGGTCGGCCAGCAACGCGACCAGATCGACATGGTTAACGAGCTGCGCTCGATGAAGGGCCTGATCGAAGAACGCTTCGGCACGCTGGCCTTCATGGAAAAGCTGCAGCGCGAGCCACGCCAGGCCGTGCTGTCGCAAAAGCTGATGGACTGCGGCTTCACGCCCGGCCTGACGCGCAAGCTGGTTGAGTCCCTGCCTGCCGGCACCAGCGACGAACTGACCTGGGCCACCACCGTGCTGGAGCGCAACCTGCTGACTGGTGAGCAAGAGCCGGCCCTGGAAGAGCAGGGCGGCGTGTTCGCGATGATCGGCTCCACCGGCGTGGGCAAGACTACCACCACCGCCAAGCTGGCCGCCGCCTTTGCCACCGCGCATGGCGCCAACCACCTCGGCCTGATCACGCTGGACGCTTACCGTGTTGGCGCCCACGAGCAGCTGCGCGCCTATGGCCGCATCCTCGGCGTGCCCGTCCACACCGCCCATGACCGCGCTTCGCTGGAAGACCTGCTGGACCTGCTGTCGGGCAAGAAGATGGTCCTGATCGACACCGCCGGCATGGCCCAGCGCGACGCGCGCTGCCGCGAACTGCTGGAAATGCTGCAGCACCGTTCCATCCAGCGCCTGCTGGTGGTGGACGCTTCGTCGCAAGGCGAAACCATCGACGACGTGATGACCGCCTGGCGCGCCGCGCAGTGCAAGGGCGTGATCCTCTCCAAGCTCGACGAGGCCGTGAAGCTGGCCCCCGCGCTGGACGCCGTGATCCGCCACCGCATGAAGGTGCTGGGCGTGGCCAACGGCCAGCGTGTGCCCGAAGACTGGCACCGCCTGTCGGCCAACGCGCTGATGCACCGCGCGATGCGCGGCGGCGGCAGCGCGGCCTACCGGATCGATGCCAACGACGTGCAGCTGGTCTTCTCGGCCCTGCACCGCCCGGCCGCCGCGCCCGGTGCCGCGCCGATGCAGCGCCTGTAACCCCAGTGAATGCCAGTAGCCGTATGAACGCCTTCACCTCCAACGCTTCCACCACCGCCGACCAGGCCGATGGCCTGCGCCGCCTCTTTGCCGGCCAGCAGGTGCAGATCGTGCCGGTCGTCGCCAACCCGCATGTCGACATGGCCGCCGTGATGCTGGAGCGCCTCAGCCTGGCCTTTGCCGAGCTGGGTGCCCATGCCCTGGTGCTGGACGCCGCAGACAGCTCGCCGCTGCCCAACGAGCTGGTCGACATGGACCTGCCGTCCTGCATTGAACGCCTGGGCGACAGCGTTTCCTACCTGGCCGCCCGCGGCCTTCCGCGCCGCCATGTCAACAGCCGCGGCTCCAGCGAAGCTTGGCTGGCGGCGGTGGAACAGGCCGCACCGTTTGCCCACGTCATCATCGTGCACGCCGAGGCGCGCGACCTGTGCCGCCTGCTGGGTGCGCGCGAGGTCTGCCCCATCCTGATGGCCGGCCTCGAATCGGTCAGCCTCACCGAGGCCTATGCCGCGATGAAGCTGCTGTCGCAGCGCCTGGGGCTGATGGCTTTTGACCTGCTGGTCGGCATGGCCTCGCGGCCGCGCCGCGCCGAGCGCGTGGCCGACCGCCTGTCCAGCTGCGCCGACAACTTCCTGGCCGCCGCAATGCGCAACTGGGCTGCGGTCGACCGTGACATTGCCCTGAACAAGCCCGCCTCGCCCGAGTTGTCCCAGCTGGCGGAAGACCAGTTGACTGGCCTGGCCGCGCCTTCCTCCTTCGCCCCCAGCCCGGCACTTGCCGGCCAGGGCGCCTCACTTTCCCTGGATTGATAGACGGAGACTGCATTCATGTACACCGCCACCGGCCGTCTCGACGCCAATGCGTTGCTCAAGCAGTACAGCCCTCTGGTGCGCCGCCTCGCGCACCAGATGATTGCCAAGCTGCCTGCCAACGTCGAGATCGACGACCTGATACAGGTCGGCATGATCGGACTGAACGATGCGCTGGGCCGCTTCGACGTGGGCCAGGGCGTGCAGTTCGAGACCTTCGCCACCCAGCGCATCCGCGGCGCCATGCTCGACGAGCTGCGCGGCACCGACTGGATGAGTCGTGGCAACCGCCGCCAGCAGCGCGAGATCGAAGCTGCCGTGCATCGCCTCGAACAGCAGCTGGGCCGCCCGCCGCAGGAAAGCGAAATCGCCAAGGAAATGGGCGTCTCGCTGGACGCCTACCAGGACACGCTGACCAAGGTGCGCGGCACCCAGCTGGTCTACCTGGAAGACATGTCGGGCGACGAAGGCGGCGACGAATACCTCGACCGCCACGTGGCCGACGCGGAAGCCAACCCGCTGGCCATGCTGCAGGACCACCGCATGCGCGAGGCCCTGGTCGAAGCCATCAAGAACCTGCCCGAGCGCGAACAGTACGTGATGAGCATGTACTACGAGCACGACATGAACCTGAAGGAAATCGCCGCCGTGCTCGGCGTCACCGAGTCCCGCGTCTGCCAGCTGCACAGCCAGTCCATCGCCCGCCTGCGGGTCAAGCTGCGCGCCTGGTAAGCCCCCGTTTTTCCGGCCGTGCCTTGCGCACGGCCATCCCCGTCGAAAGAGCCGTTGTTGGGAACCAGTGGCACAACCACCAGGCAGTGCCTCGGCACTCTGATGTTGGCAGTCTCAACCCACCCCGGGTTGATCGCATTGTTTTCGTGTTGACTCCTCCTCCGACTTGCGAAAAGTCGTTAGAGCCCCGCGCTGATGTCCGGCCCGGGGCTTTCTTTTTGGGCGGCCCGTGTCGCGTGCCTACCGCGACAGCCAGCGCGACAGCAGTCGGGTATAGCGCGGCATGACCAGGTAGGTCATCAGGAACACGGTGGCGCTGGAGACGGCCAGGTTGCCGGCCAGGCGGCCCCAGGGTGTGGGCCAGCCGTGGACCAGGGGACCGATCAGCAGGCCGAGCACGGTGGTCAGCGGATAGATCACCGAGAGCGTGGCCAGCGCCTGCTTCGCGCGGCGTGGCGCAGGCATGGCGGCGCGCGGCTCGAACCAGAATTCCAGCCCGGTGACGGTCTTCACTTCCTCCGGGCCGGTCAGCATGGGCTCGGCTTCTCGGAGCAGCGCCTGGCGCGCCTCTGAGCGAAACCAGTCGTCGGCATGGGCGATGGTGTCGAACTGGATGGTGATGGTGTAGAGCGTCTCGCCGGGCGACGGCGGAATGACGTGGGCGCCTCTGTGGCCGGGAAAGCGGGCGGCGACCAGGATGATGCGGTGCAGCCAGGCCTCATAGTCGCCGCGCCGCGCGGGGTCCACACGCTGGCGGATCACCGCGGTGATCATTTCGGCCTGAGGCAGTTCGCTGGCCACGATCTGAAGCAGGTCTGCAGAGCGCAGTTCCGGGCGTCTTTCATCGGTGGCATGTGCCGGGGGAATGCGAGCGCTGTCCATGCCGCACTGTGGGCGCAAAAGGCCCGGCCTGGCTTCGGCCAAATGGCCGATGCAGCCCTCCCCACTGCGGTGGATTTGCGCAAGAAGTGGCCAGCGCCCGCCTCAGGCTCTCAGCGGTCGTCTTCCCGAGCGGCAGCCTGGCCGGCAGCGAACCCGCGCGGAGAGACGCCGAAGCGCTGCTTGAACAGCCGGGAGAAGTGCGAGGCGTCGTTGAAGCCCCAGCGCAAGGCCACCGCCAGGACGCCCGGATGGCCGGGTCTGCGCAGGTCGCTGGCGCTGCGCTGCAGGCGCAGCTCCCGGATCAGGCTGCTGACGGACAGCGGCGCCTCCTCGAACAGGCCGTAGAGCGTGCGGCGGGAAACCCGGAAGCGCGCGGCAAGCTGGTCCGGCCCGAGCTGTGGCTCCATCAGGTGGTCGGCAATGTAGGTCTCGACCGCCTGGCGGAAGGCTGCGCGCACCGGCAGCCGGTCCTGTTCCTGGGCCTCCAGCGTCGCGCCCAGCGCGGTGGTGATGATGCCGTTGAGCGCGGCGCTGAGCCCGTCCTGCGCGCTGATGCTGGTGGCGGCGCCCACCTGTTCCAGCGAACGGGCGAAGCGGGCTGCGACCAGGCCCAGCCCGGTCTGTCCGCTGACGCAGCGTGCAGTCGCCTGGCGCGGTGCCGCGAGCCGGGACACAAGCTGGTTCCTGGGGATGCGGAACGACAGCACGCGCCAGTCCTCACGGAAGTCGAGGAAATACGGCCGCGTGCTGTCCACGATGGAGAAGTCGCCAGGCGATACCAGCGTTTCCTGGCCATCCTGGCGAACCACGCACGAGCCTTCCAACTGGAAGTTCGCGAAGCAGAACTCGACCGGATTGCGGCGGATCTCGTCCCAGCGGCGCTGGACGAACTGGCTGCGTGAGAACACGTGGGTCTGCATGCTCAGCGAGAGCGGGCTGGAACTGGCCTCGCCGGTGAAATCGGGCCCTGGGTCGCTTTGCTTGAGGACGGGATTGAGCGAAACAAAGGCCTGGCAGAGGACCTCGCGCCAGTAGCTGAATCGCTCGTGCTGCGCACAGGCTTCGGTGGTCCAGACCCGCTGCATTTCTGGCTACTCCGCGGGCACACGCGCGGCCCATGTCAGGCGCGGGCGCCGCTCGGCGGTGGCGCGGCATGGCATGCCGTTCAAGCGCGTCATGTGGGTGCTCGCTTTGCACAGATCGTCAACTGGCCTTGCACGAAAAGACAACTCATGGCGTGACGGGCTTGCAGCGTGTGCCCATGCTGTGCACGAGGCGCGCGCAGGCTGCGTCATCTCGGTGCAGCCTTTTCGCACGCCGGTGCGGTGGCAGGTGGCGCAGGCCCGGATCCAGGCGCCTGCGGACCGAAAAGATGCAAGGTCCGGGCCAGAGCACGGAGGCCATCGCGTGCCGGCGGTGGCGCGAACGGGCGTGCCCGCGCCTTGGCGAGAGCGGTGGAGGGCGGCGCTGCCGTGCTTGCGCGAATCATCAATTGGGCCTGCATGGACTGGCGAGATGACAGCAGACCCCCTGCCTACGATCCATCGTCGCTTTCCCCAACCCCCGCAAGAAAGGTCGTTTCGCATGGCTATCGATTTCCAGCTCTCCGAGGCGCAGCAGGGCCTGCAAATGGGCGCGCGTGCGTTCGGTGCCGAGGTCCTGCGCAAGGTCGCGGCCACCATCGCCCCGATCCCCCGGCCCGAGGACCGGTTTTACGCCACGCGCCCGTTCTACAAGGCCATGGCCGACGCTGGTTTCGTCAAGGCGCTGCTGCCGGCCTCGATCGGCGGCACGGCGCTCAGCACGCTGGACTTCGCTTTGGCAGCCGAAGAGCTCGCCGCCGTCGATGTCAATGTGCCGACCACCCTGCTGGGCACCGGCCTGGGACTGCATGCGGTGCTGCATCACGGCACCGAGGCGCAGAAGCAGCGCTTCCTGCCGGACTTCGCCGAGGACGGCTCGCGCCTGGCCGCACTGGCATTCACCGAAGTCACCGGCGGGGCCAACTACGACAACCCCGACCCGTCCGTTGGCGTGCAGACCTTTGCCCGGCGCGAAGGCGACGAATGGGTCATCAATGGCGCCAAGCACTACACCACCAACGGCACCGGCTGGGATGGCAAGGGCGCGCACTTGTACAGCGTCATCTGCCGCACCGACCCGGCCCTTTCGCCGCAGGATTCACTGGCGGTCATCATGGTGCCGGGCGGCACGCCGGGCATCGAGATCGTGGGCATTCTCGACACCGTGGGCCACCGCGCGACGATCTCGCCGCGCATCCACTTCAACAACGTGCGCGTGCCGGCCGCCAACATCGTGGGCAAGCCCGGCGACGGCATCGCCATGGTGGAGGGCGCCTTCGCATGGACAGCGGCGCTGATCGGCGCGGCCTGCGTGGGCGTGATGCGCGCGGCCTTCGACGTGGCGTTGAAATTCGCCCGCAGCGACAAGCGTTCCGGCACGGTGCCGGTGATCGAGCACCAGAACGTCGGCTTCATGCTGGCCGACATCAAGATGCGCATCGAGGCCGCGCGCTACCTGACCTGGAAAGCCTGCCACCAGCTCGACCTCACCGAGGGCCGCAGCCGGGAGCTGGCCATCATCACCAAGGTGCACTGCTCGGAGCTGTGCGTGCAGGCGGTGTACGACACCATGCGCGTGGTCGGCGTGGACGCCTACACCGACATGCACCCGCTGGCCGGCCTGATGCAGGACGCGCTGTGCTTCCCGCTTTACGACGGCGGCAACATGGGCGTGCGCCGCCGCCAGCTGCATGCGCTGCTGCGCTCGCCGGACTACAACCCCATGGCCTCGGCCGAGGCGCTTGGATGAGGCCTGCCGCCGCTTGATTGTTCGACCGTCTGACCGTTTGACCGTTTGACATCGCCGAGGGTCACGCCGATGAAGCTCCAATACTCTACCGAGATCGTTGACGCGCCCAGGCGCTTCGACTACTGGAACGAGGTCGTCTGCCGCCATTGCCTGCTGGCGGACAGCAAGTCGCTCAAGGAGAGGCCGTTCGACGGCAAATTGCATGTCGGAGCGGCGGGCACCGTGGGTGTCAGCATCATGTCCGCCCCTTGGCATCACTGGCGGCGGGACGCGCACCACATCCGCATCCGGCCGGACGACGACCTGTGGTTGGCGTACATGGTCAGTGGCGAAGCCCGCATCAGCCAGGACGGACGCCAGGCGCATCTGCGCAGCGGCGACATGGCCCTGTACGACGCGACGCGGCCTTTCGAGTTCGACATGGCGCCGGAGAAGGTGTGCGTGGTGCGCCTGCCGCGCAAGTCCATGCTCAGCCGCGTGCCCTGCGCAGACCGCATGACGGCCCAACTGATCGACCCCCGGCGGCCGGGGGGTGCCGCTGTGCGTTCGATGATCGAGGAAGCCGCGCGCACCGAATTCTCCGATGCGGATGCTGCTGCCCGCTACGGAAGTGCGCTGCTGGATGTGCTTTCGCTGCACCTGGACATGCCGTCGGACGCGAGGACCGTGGTCAGGGAACGGGATCTCTACGCGCGCCTGGTGGCCCATATCCGCGAGAACTTCGCGGACACCGGCTTGACGCTGCAATCGCTGGCGCAAACGCACCACGTGTGCGAGCGCACCGTCGCGCGCGCCTTTGCGCGCCACGGCCAGACCCCCATGGAAGTCCTGCGCCGGGCGCGCCTGCAGGCCAGCCATCGCGCGCTGGCTGAAAGACAGGCCGACAGCGTGACGACGGCAGCCTTGAGCTGCGGCTTCACCGACCTGTCCCACTTCAGCCGCGTGTTCCGTGTGGCTTACGGCTACACCCCGCAGAGCCTGCTGTCGCATTGAGCTTGGCGGCGACCGCCGCTGCGTGCTTCGACAGGTCGCGTTGCGCATCAGGCACGCGCCCGGTGCCGTGAAACCGACAGCCCCGCAGCTTGTCATTCCTCGTCAAGCGCATGTCCTTCTGAAGCAAGCGCCGGCACCCGGTTTGGCCAACCATGGCATCCACCCGCTGCACGAAAGCGAGCGGGGCCTGTGGCCCCTCCCGCCTTCGATGTGTGCGTCCTTCATCTTTCGTTTTCAGTTTCCGGATCGGCTGGCCGACCGGAACCAGGAGCAGGCATACATGGCCATCGACCGTCCCACGACCGAGCAGCTTGCGGCGCTTGCAAGCCGTCTTCACATGCGGCTCACGCCCGAGGAGGCCAGCGAGTACCTGGCGCTGATGCAGCCCAGCTTCGACGCCTACGACCTGATCGACGAACTGCCCGACGAAGTGCCCGAGCTGCGCTATCCGCGCGCCGCCGGCCATCGCCCCAGCGGTGACATGAACCGCTACAACGCCTGGGCCTGCAAGACCGAGGTGAAGGGTGCACCCGCGGGCAAGCTGGCCGGCCGCACGGTGGTGCTCAAGGACAACATTGCGCTGGCAGGCGTGCCGATGATGAACGGGTCTTCGACGCTCGAAGGCTTCGTCCCGGCCTATGACGCCACCGTGGCCACCCGGCTGCTGGACGCGGGCGCCACCATCGTCGGCAAGGCGACCTGCGAGCATTTCTGCCTTTCGGGTGGCAGCCACACTTCGGATCCCGCGCCGGTGCACAACCCGCGCCGCCATGGCCATTCGTCGGGCGGTTCATCTTCCGGCAGCGCCGTGCTGGTGGCCGCTGGCGAGGTGGACCTGGCGGTGGGCGGCGACCAGGGCGGCTCGGTCCGCATTCCCGCGGCGTGGTGTGGCATCTACGGCCTCAAGCCAACGCACGGGCTGGTGCCCTACACCGGGATCATGCCCATCGAGTCCACCCTGGACCACACCGGTCCGATGACCGCCAACGTGCGCGACAACGCGCTGATGCTGGAGGTCATGGCGGGGGCCGACGGGCTCGATCCGCGCCAGGCGGCGCCCAAGGTCGATGCCTATACCGAGGCGCTGGGGCGCGGCGCCGATGGCCTGCGCATCGGCATCCTCAGCGAAGGCTTCCAGCTCGCCAACCTGGACCCGCGGGTGGCCGACAAGGTGCGCAATGCCATCGCCAGGTTCGAGGGCCTGGGCGCGCGCGTCGAAGAGGTCTCGGTGCCGGCCCACGGCCTGGCCGGCGCGCTGTGGAGCCCCATCGGTTGCGAGGGGCTGACCATGCAGATGATGCACGGCAACGGCATGGGCTTCAACTGGAAGGGCCAGTACGACGTGGCGCTGCTGGACCGGCACACCGGCTGGCGCGAGCAGGCCGATGCCTTGTCGGCCTCGCTCAAGGTCTGCATGTTCGTCGGCCAGTACGGCCTGGAGCGCTACAACGGGCGCTACTACGCCAAGGCGCAGAACATCGCGCGCCGCGCCCGGGCCGGTTACGACCAGGCGCTGGCGCAGTACGACCTGCTGGTCATGCCGACGGTGCCGTTCGCCGCCCAGCCGCATCCCGAGCCCGGCTGCTCGATCACCGAGTACGCGGCGAGGGCGCTGGAAATGATAGGCAACACCGCGCCGCAGGACATCACCGGCCATCCCGCCATGACCCTGCCTTGCGGCCTGGTCGACGGGTTGCCGATCGGTTTGATGCTGGTGGGCCGCCACCACGCAGAAAGCACGATCTACCAGGCCGCCGCAGCCTTCGAAGTCAGCGTCGACTGGCAGACGCTCTGACGCTGTTTCGTTTCCCTTCCTTCCCGGATTCATCGCGCACAGAAAGGCCCAACCATGAGCTCTCCCCCCGACCATGACCATGACCACACGCAGCCGCCGGATGCGATGGCCTTGCGCGTCAAGGCACTCGAGTCCCTGCTGACGGAGAAGGGCCTGATCGATCCGGCCGCGCTGGACGCGCTGATCGACACCTATGAGCACAAGATCGGCCCCCGTAACGGGGCGCAGGTGGTCGCCAAGGCCTGGAGCGACCCCGCGTACAAGGCGCGCCTGCTGAGCGGCGCCACCGAGGCCATTGCCGAACTGGGCTTCTCGGGCGTGCAGGGCGAGGACATGGTGGTGGTCGAGAACACCCCGCAGGTCCACAACGTGACCGTGTGCACGCTGTGCTCCTGCTACCCCTGGCCCACCCTGGGCCTGCCGCCGGTCTGGTACAAGGCCGCGCCCTACCGGTCACGCATCGTGATCGATCCGCGCGGCGTCCTGGCTGAGTTCGGTCTGAGCATCGCTGACGACAGGGAGGTTCGCGTCTGGGACAGCAGCGCCGAGTTGCGCTACCTCGTGCTGCCGGAACGCCCGGCCGACACCGAGGGCTGGAGCGAGGCGCAACTGGCCGAACTGGTCACGCGCGACTCGATGATCGGCACTGGCCTGGCCAGGCAGCCTGCCGCTGTTTGAACCCTTCCACGACAAGGAGCACAGCATGAATGGCATTCACGACCTGGGCGGCATGCACGGCATGGGTCCCATCGATCCGCCGCAGGACGACCCCCGGTTCCATCACGAATGGGAGCGACGGACCTTCCCCCTCTTTGCCTCGTTGTACGTGGGCGGGCATTTCAACGTGGACGAGTTTCGCCACGCCATCGAGCGCATGGCGCCGGTGCATTACCTGGACGGCAGCTACTACGAGCATTGGCTGCACGCCTTCGAAACGCTGCTGATGGAGAAGGGCATGATCACCGCCGCCGAGTTGCGCGGCGAGGCCCGTCCTGCCAAGCCATCCGTGCCGCCGCCGGTGCTGACCGTCGACATGGTTCAGCCGGTGGTGCTGGGCGGCGCCTCTGCGCGGGCCAAGGAGGACGTGCCGGGCCGCTTCCACGCAGGAGACCGGGTCCGGACCCAGAACCTGAACCCGCTCACGCACACGCGGCTGCCACGCTATGCGCGCGGGAAGGTCGGCACCGTCGAGATCGTCCACGGCGCTTTCGCGACACCGGACACCATGGCACATGGACAGGGCGAGCAACCCCAGCAGGTGTACGCCGTGCGCTTCACCGCGAAGGAACTGTGGGGCGTGAACCGGCCCGACAGCGTGTGCATCGACCTGTGGGACAGCTACCTGGAGGCCGCATGAACACCGGCATTGACAGCGGCCTCGATGTCACGGCCTCGCGGCTGGACGGGGAGGGCCCAGCGTTCGACAAGCCCTGGCAGGCCGAGGCATTCGGCCTCGTCGTCAAGCTGCACCAGGCCGGGCTCTTCCCATGGGCTGATTGGGTGCGGATCTTCAGCGAAGAGATCAAGGCCGCGCCGGCCCTGCCTGGTGAGAGCGTCAACGACGCCTATTACCGCCAGTGGGTTCCGGCGATGGAGCGGCTGGTCGCCTCCCTGGGCCTGGCTGCGGAAGACGATATCGCTCGCCGTGCCTCGGAGTGGCGGCTGGCCTACCTCCATACGCCCCACGGACAGCCGGTGTCATTGGTCAACGCGAGTTGCCCTCCGGCCCATGCGCATGAGCACACACCTCGACGAGTGCCGGTGGCCGTCAGCCTGGCCTGCGCGGGCTGAAAACCGCGGTCCAAGCCCCTTTCGCTTTCTCACCTTCGTTCATCACTGAAGCCGCCGACGCGGTGGCAAAGGAAACATCATGCACATCGAACCTGGCCTGGTAGATGCCGGAAAAATCGGCCTGAGCTATGTCACTGCGGCAGGGGCGGGCGCCTACGCCCTGCATCTGGCCGCAGCCGCGCTGCGCCAGCGTGGTGCCCTCTCGCTGCTGGGACGCACTGCCGTCACGACGGCCCTGGTGTTCTGCTTCTTCGAAGTGCTGCCGCACCAGTCCGTCGGTGTCTCCGAGGTCCATCTCATCCTCGGCTCGACGCTGCTGCTGCTGTTCGGTGCCGCACCGGCAGCCATCGGCCTTGCGCTTGGCCTGCTGCTGCAGGGCCTGTTCTTCGCGCCGTTCGACTTGCCGCAATACGGCATGAACGTCACGACCCTGCTCGTTCCGCTGTTCGCCATCTCGGCCCTGGCCCGTCGCATCGTCAAGCCCGACACGCCGTACGTCGACCTGCGCTACCGGCGGGCGCTCGCGCTGTCCACCGTCTACCAGGCGGGCATCGTCGGCTGGGTGGCCTTCTGGGCCGTCTATGGCCGAGGCCTTACGCTGGAGAACCTGGCGACGATTGCCACTTTCGGCAGTGCCTACATGACGGTGATCCTGGTCGAACCCTTGGTTGACCTGGCCGTGCTGGCCATCGCCAAGCGCGCTGCACGCCTGCAAGGCACGCCGATGTTCGAGCACCGGCTTCACCACGCCGAGGCGCTCTGAAGTTCCCCGCTTGGCCGAACCTGCTTCGGCAAGTTCGGCCCCCCACAGGAGTTGCATGATGACCCCCGCATTCCCCCGCGGCGGCCGCAGGAGCGGCCAGCCGTCGCAAGCCAGGCCCGGTCTGCCGTTGCCCCGCAGCAAGAAGGTGCAGTCCCTGATGGGCCTGCTGATGTTGGGCCTGCTGATGTCGGCCCTGGCGCCGATGACCGCGCAGGCCGTCGACGTGGACGCCGGCGATTTCGTCCCGGCGCCGGAAGGCACCACGACCGGGCTGCTGTACCTGCAGCATGCCGAGCGCAACAGCCTCTACGCGCATGGAAGCCAGGCGGTGAGCGACCCGCTGCTGGTCTCGGACGTCGGCATCGCCAGGCTGGTGCATTACACAAGCATCGGCGGGCTGACCGTCGCCCCCCAGATCCTGCTGCCCTTCGGCCGGCTCGACGCCGGCCGCGCCACCGAGGCACTGGGCAAGACCAGCGGCCTGGGCGACGTCATCCTGGCCGCGCCCGTGTGGCTGGTCAACGATGCCGCGTCTCCCACTTACCTCGCCATCGCGCCCTATCTGTTCCTGCCCACGGGCAGCTACGACAGCGGCCGCTCGCTCAACCTGGGCGAGAACCGCTGGAAGTTCGACCTGCAGGTGGGCTTCGTCAAAGGGCTCACGGACAAGTGGTCCGTCGACTTGACCGGGGATGTGATGTTCCACGGCAAGAACAACGATTTCGGCGCCACCAGCGCCACGCTCGAACAGAAGCCGCTCTACCAGGGGCAGGCCTATCTGCGCTACCAGTTCGCGCCGGGACTCAACGGCTTCGTCGGCCTGTCGCAGACCTGGGGCGGGGAGGATCGGGTGAACGGCGTGGACAGCGATGACCAGGCGCAACAGCGCAAGCTCAGCCTGGGCGGCAGCTATTTCATCCGCCCGACCACGCAACTGCTCGTTTCCCTCGGGCGGGACCTCAAGGTGGAGAACGGCTTCAAGGAAAACGCCCGCGTCAACCTGCGGCTGCTGCAGGTCTTCTGACGCGTCTTTGCGGGGGCGGCAGGCGCTCGTCCCCGCGAGCGCAGCTCAGCCCGCCTTCTTGTCCCAGGCGTCGCACCAGCCGGCAGCCGCCACGTCCTTGTCGATGAACAGTCCGCAGCCGCCATCGGTATCGCCCGGCGCGCCGGCGTAGAGGCTGCAGTTGGCGCAGGTCTGGCCGGGGACGTATTTGGGCACCTTGGCGCGGTCGACCTTGCTCGCGTCGCGCTTGTAGTGGATCTCGACCGCGGTGGGGTCGTCTTCCTGCAGGTGACTGAGTTGCTG